>JAOZRI010000273.1 GCA_029940235.1 Desulfobacula sp.
TGTAATGGAAAGAACCCATTTAACTGACAAGCTTGGAATAGAAAATATCTATCCTAATTCAAGCGTGGCTTTACAATCAATTTACAAACAAATACATACCAAAGGAGACTGCAAGGATTGTCCCTTAAAAAATTATATGCCCCTTGAGATCAGCTCAAATGTATAATGTGAAAATAGTGTGATATAAATCTATTTTCTGCTCTTTTCAGGGTTTAACAATCATTCAATGTCCTTGTGGCGTTGATGCAAACTGCAGGCCGAGCCAATAATTATGGTTTTTGGATTATTCAATTGGATAAAAAAAACAGAAAAAGCAAACTTATTCATATAAGTGATATTTTAAATTCTGCACTTGGCAAATACAGACCTGCCAAAGACACACACATGACAAAAATATGGGATGTCTGGGATAATGCTGTGGGTAAACCCATTGCCATGAATGCAAAACCTCACTCTTTTAAAGATGGGCAGCTCAATGTCAATGTATCAAGTTCCTCCTGGATTCATCAGCTCAAATTCCTTGAAAAAGAGATGATCTTAAATATTAATAAACAGATTGGTCAGACTGTTGTAAAACAGCTTAGATTTAAAATTGGAAAAATTCACAGTTGACAGCCTCTCAGACCCCGGGATAAATATATCTCAACCTGAAAAAGGGTATAGATTTTCCATTGATCCTTTTATTCTTGCTGCCCATGTTTTAACAGCAGGCAATGAAAAAATCATTGATATAGGGTGCGGCTGTGGAATTATATCTTTAATTCTTGCTCTTAAAGCTCCTGATTTAAAAATAACAGGTATTGAAATTCAAGAAGCATTATATATTTGTGCCAAAAAAAATATTAGGACAAATAGACTTGAAAACACCATTAATATCATTCATCAAGATATTCAGAAAACTAAAGTTTATGATTTGGGAGGCAAAGCTGATATTATTGTTTCAAACCCACCCTATAAAAAAAGAGATTCCGGCAGATTAAACCCTGATTTCCAAAAAGCCATTGCACGCCATGAAATCACACTTGATATTGATATCCTTTTTAAATGTTCCAGAAGGCTGCTTAAAGATAAAGGCAAATTATATATTATTTTTCCTGCACAAAGATTATCAGACCTGATTTTGACCATGGAAAAAAATAGGTTCTCCCCTGAATTTATCAAATTTGTCCACATTAAAAAGAAATCTGAAGCCAAACACATAATTGTTTGTGCAGTAAAAAACAGCAATCATCCCTATAGTATTTTAGCTCCATTTTATATTTATGAACGTGATGATCAATTTTCCAAGGAGTATATCTCACTATTTAAATGAAAAATTATGATCTCTTTAATATTATTCTTGCATCGGCTATGAAGCATTTATCCTTTGTGCAGATAACAGGATTCAGATCCATGGATGCAAGGTCTTCCTGCAAATCCATGATCAATAAAGAAAAGTCAACCAGCAAATGGGTCAGAGCCTTTAAATTTACACCTGGTTTTCCCCTGTATCCAGAAAGAATAGCTTTTGCCTTTAAAGATTGTACCATTGATAAAACATCATGTTCAACAAGGGGTGCCATTCTGATGGCAGTATCATTATAAATTTCAACAGATGTACCACCAATACCAAAAACAATTACAGGTCCGAACTGAAAATCATTTTTTGCTCCAACTATAAGCTCAATGCCTTGAACCATATGTTCAACAAGGATATTTTCACATCCGTCAAGTTTTTGCAGCCTTGCCATCTCCTTTTTAAGTTGATGGCTTGAAGAAAGTCCTGTAACAACTGCTCTGTATTCTGTTTTATGCAGTATTTTTTTGGACACAGCCTTTGCAACAACTGGACAGCTGGCATCCTTCATGAATTGATCTGCCTTGTCAAAGGAGTTGGTTAAAACATTGTATGGGATATCAAAGCCCTGGGATTTCATCAGTGCTTTTGCATCTGGTTCCAATACCCAGCCAAGTGATTTGCTGTTTTTAATTATATTCTGAGCATCTTTTTCTAACATGGCATATACCTTTTCAATGCTTTTGCCATAAGCACTGCCCCTTCAACTGAGGATGCCACTGGAATATTATTGAGTTCAAATCCTTCTATTATCATTTTATATTTATCTTCATTGGGCACATAGGCAATAAAGGGTTTTCCCTCGTTCATTGCCACCTGGCTGAGCTTTGCTCCTATATCGGCTGAAACACCTGGTGAATAGGGAATCAACAAAGCAAGGATACAATCTATATTTTTATCCCTTGCAAGATGACGAACAGTGGTCAAAATATCACTGTCCTCAGCACTTCCTGTTAAATCCATGGGATTTTCAAGACAGACAATGTTTTGGATTTCCGGGGAGAGTTTTTCTTTAATAATATCCATTGTCTTCTGTTCTATCCCAGGTATTGACAGACCATGCTGTTCACAGCCATCAACGGCAAGAACACCATGCCCTCCACTAAGAGAAATAATTCCTATATTCCCATCCATGGCCTTTGAGTAGCAGCTTAAAGATTCGCAGAACGAGGTAAGTTCAAATTCATTATCAGCCTCGGCTATGCTGTATTGATTCATAATCTGGGAAAAAACCCTGTAATCTCCTGCAAGGGAAGCAGTGTGGCTTGAGGCTGCTTCAATACCTTTTTTGCTTTTCCCTGCCTTTAAAACAATTACAGGTTTGGAACAACGACCTGCTTTTTTAATAAATTCACGACCCTCACCCTCATTAAAACCTTCAATATAAAAGGCAATTGCCCTTGTCCCGGGGTCATGTTCAAACCAATCGAGCATATCAGTCTCTCTGATGCAGGCCTTATTTCCTATACTTACTCCAAGTGAGAGTCCAATTCCCTGGCCTGCAAATTTAACCATCTGATCCACAAGTACACCGCCGCTTTGTGAGACAAAACCAATATTGCCCTTGTCTGGGCGGATGATTCTCTCTCCTGGCAGAAAAAAAGTATCCACAAGATCAGGAGCATAAATACCAAGGCAATTTGGACCTATAAAGGGGAATGCTGCCTCTTTTGCCATATCAGCAACATACTGCTGTAAACTTGAATTACCAGCTTCTGCAAAACCACCGGAGATTATTACAGCACCTCCCACTCCTTTTTTTATACATAGTTCTACAACACCCGGAACAAACTGGGCACGGACTGCAATAACAGCCAGATCAATATCTGATTCAATATCTTCAACACTTTTATAAAGTATTTCCCGATTAATAATTCCACCCTTTGGATTCACAGCAAATGTTTTTACAGGATACCGCAGGTGATTTTTATTGTATATCACATTGGCAGGATGGGTGTCCTGGGATGTTGAAACCCCGACAACTGCCATAGTAGATGGTTTAAAAAGAGATTTTAAATCCATTTTTGAATCTTTTAAAGTCAATTATTTTTCTAATTTATTTTTAAGATTTTCAACAAGCTTTGCATAGGAACCTTTCTGGAGCATCTGATCAAACTGAGAGCGATAGTTTCCCACAAGGCTGACTCCCTCAATCACCAGGTCATAGACCCTCCAGTCCCCGCTCTTTGTTTTATACAGCCTGTAATCAATGGGTATTTCAATGGTTTGGGTAACAATTTTTGTATAAACCATTGCTTTTTTCTTTTTCACAAATTCCTTTACATAGATAACTTTCTCATCAGTATAGGCTTCTATTTTGGATACATAGGTATCCTCAAGGAGCTGGCCAAACATCTCAATAAAAGCTTTTTTTTCTTTTTCACTTCTTTTTTTCCAATGTCTGGCAAGGCTTAATTGTGACATTTTTGCAAAGC
>JAOZRI010000274.1 GCA_029940235.1 Desulfobacula sp.
CATGAACGGGGCAACATCAGCTCCTGAGGAAAAAATAGCGCCCATGACACCGGATGAGCAAAGAAAAGCGATGATTATTTTAGGTGGCATAGACCATGATGACTGGCAGGCCTTTAAAGAAGGTGCAATAATTGCCTACCAGGCATTGAAATGGCAGGGATATTCAGATGATAATATAGAATTTTTTAGCCCGACCACATTCTTAGGCCCTGATGTGGTTGTGGACACATTGGCAGTAAAAGATACAATACAAAGCCAGCTTATGTTATTGAATTCAGGTGGTACCAAAGATCTGGTTTTATATATGGTTGGCCCTGGCAAATTTGAAAGTTTTGAAAATCGCGCCGGAGAAGAGATAAGTCCTTTAGAATTATCCGGCTGGCTGAGTGAAGACCTTAAAACAGCAATAATTTATGATGCTGATTTTTCCGGAAGTTTTATCAAAGGGCTTAGTGATCCCTCTTACCCGGACAGGAACAGGATAATTGTAACCAGTACATCCGGCAGTGGTGAAAGCCATTTTTTATCAAATGGAGAATTCTCATTTTCCAGATCTTTCTGGGCCCAGATATTTAACGGAGAAAATGTCTTAAATGCATATTTATATGCAGCAAATGAAATTGGGTTTGCCACTGGCCAGGCTCAAAAACCGGAACTTGATGATGATAACGATGGCTTCTGCTGCGGCCTGGATGACGGGTTAAAAGCCAGGGGGTTTATCATTGGAGCCGGTATCCAAATGGCTGCAAATAATCCCATGATCGATTTGGTGGGTGTGGATGTCATCATTGGAAACTCGGCAAGAATCTGGGCACAAAAGGTAACTGCAACAGGAACAATAGAAGAAGTGTGGGCAGCAATTACACCGCCTGCATATATTGAAATCCCTGAACCCGTGGTATTTTCATTGGAAGAAACACCTGCCGGCTCATTAAATTACGAAGGTACTTATAATCATTTTGACCGTTATGGGATATACAAGATTGCCATATCAGCCAGGGATTCAAATGGAGAGGTGTCTAAAGTTAAGGAGGTAACAATACTTCGAACGGACGGCCGTGATATTTATGAGGATAATGATATATATTCAGACGGGAATACAATCTTCACAGACGGGTCAGTGCAGAGACACAATTTCCATGACACAGGTGATGAAGACTGGGTTAAGTTTTATGGTAATGCCGACAAGACCTATGAAATCATAACTGCAAATCTGGAAACCAGTTGTTCACCAGTGGTTACCCTGTACAACACCGACGGCACCACAATACTTGGGAGCACAACAGGAACAGTACCACTTTCCTGGCTGTGTCCAGGGGATGGAATCTATTATATGATGGCTACACAAACCAATCCATCTGTTTATGGTGAATACACTGGATATGATCTTTCAATATCAATACCTGAAGGAGATGAAGGAAAACTCCAGGGTTATGTGCGCAGCACAAATAATGAACTCATAGCCGGTGCTCTCGTTAAAGTGACATACACTACTGGAAATACTGATACCACAAGCACCTCAAACACTGGACAATATTTATTTACCCCTTCTGAAGGCAACTGGCCGTTTCATGTGCAGGCAGACGGATATACTCATTCAGCGGTTTATGTGAGTATAAATCAAAATACCCACCACATATTTGTGGTAACTCCTGCTGTTACTGTAATAAAAGGAGATATCAATGCAGACAACCTTGTGAACCAGGCAGATGCCGGCCTTGTGCTGGATATCCTCACGGGCAGAGACCCTTCAGGCACCTGTCCCCCTGATCTTGACTGCATACGGCCGGATTATGTCGGAAGCGGTGTTGATGTAAACGGAGATGATACAATCGGCCCTGAAGAGCTGATTTATATCCTGGAAATTATAAATGGACTAAGATGAATAAATTGACGAATTTACACACATAAAGACAATTAACAGACAGGGTAGAAAATTAAGGAGACAGCATGACAAATAAAAACATATTTTTTAAAATTATTTTAATTTTGCTTACCCAGTTATTTCTATGCTCATCTGTTTTTGCCGCCAATTTCAGTATTGTTGAGAATATTAATGCAGACTTGAATCCTGCGATTGCCTATAATTCCACCGATGATGTGTATCTGGTTGTTTATGAATATGAAGCATCTGCCACCAATCATGATATCTGGGCAAAAATAGTAGGCAGTGATGGTTCTGTGATAAATTCTTTTTCAATTTCCACTGATGCCAAATCGGAATTCAATCCACGTGTTGCATACAATTCAGATCTAAACCAATACCTGGTGGTTTGGGAATGTAAACGCAGCGACGACATTTATGACATTTACGCTAAAATCATAAATTCAGCAGGCGCTCTGATTATCAATCCTTATGTTACCAGGTATAACGCACTGGAGACAAACCCTGATGTGGCATATAACTCCGAGGATAACCGGTTTATGGTTACATGGGAAGGTCAGCCCACTGTCGGCGATAAAAATATTTATGGGCGGATCTTTAATTCAGATGGTTCTCTTTACGCAGGCACCTTTATAATTACTGCAGAAAGCTATAGTGAATCCTCCCCTTCTGTCACCTATAACCCCACTAACAACAATTACCTCATCCTGTGGCACGGACAGGAGCTTCAATCATCCTCATATAGTATTTACGGGAACATTGTTACAAACACAGGTTCGTCTGGCAGCCAGGTTTCCATCGGCACTGATGGTTCAAACAACCTCAATCCAAGAAGTGCCTGGAATCCTTCTGCGGGTGAATATCTTGTAGTAATGAAAGAAGCTTATCCAGATAATTCGGTTGAAGCAGTGAAGGGTCAGCGGTTGAATGGTTCAGCTGAGCTACAAGGATCTATTTTTGAGATATCCGGTACAAAATCGACACATAAATATGCGTATCCAAATGTAGCATATGATGCTTCTTCAAATGAGTACCTGGTTGCCTATGTGCATAAATACTCTGTTGATCCAGCTCCCCTGAACTTTGATATTTATTGCAGGCGTGTGACTTCCGGAGGAATTTTTCCAGCCGGTGAACTCATGGTTGCTAATAGTTCATATAATGAATCATTACCGTCTGTGGCATCGGGAGCAAAATCATCTACTTTACCAACTAATTTAATCGTCTGGCAGGATGACCGCGAGACAGGTATAGAGCCGGACATTTACGGCGGATTTACCGGAAGGCTCCCGACAGACGATGGCGCTAATTTAAGTGTTGTTTCAAACATGTATGCAGACATGAATCCTTCAATTGTTCATAATTTAGAAGACCATGAGTACCTTGTGGTATACGAAAATGAGATATCCCCGACCAATCATGATATATGGGGTAACATAATATCCATGGACGGTTCTTTTATTAAATCATTTATGATTTCTGAAAATAGTAAATCAGAAATAAACCCAAAAGTCGCCTACAATCCGGAGGAGAATCAATACGTGGTAGTTTGGGAACATGTGTATCGCCCAGCTGATCCCCAAGCGGATCCTCCTGACCCTGGTGACCATGATATATACACTCAAAGGTTTGATTCAAACGGCAATACAGTGGGAGCCCCTATTTATGTTTCCACATCAGGCCAGAATGAAAAGACACCGGATGTGATCTATGATCCATATACTGATAACGGCAATTTTTGTATTGTATGGAAACAGGAAGTAAATACAAATAACTATGATATCAAGGGAAGGATTTACGATTGCACAACGGGTAATAGCACTGTAAACACTTTCACCATTGAAGGAGACGGCACAAGTGGTTCCTCTCCGTCTATCACCG
>JAOZRI010000027.1 GCA_029940235.1 Desulfobacula sp.
CTTGAAGCCATGCAGCAGCTTCAGACACAAACTGCCCATGCCCATGAAAAATTCCTTGAAACCCAGACCCAGGCAAGCAAAACCCTGGCAAATATGTTGGAACAGACCCGTAATTTTGCCTTTCATACACCCCTGCCCCAGAGCCAAAAGCAACAACACTGTTCAGTATCTGACATGGATGTACAAGAGATGGAACCAGCTTTGCAAAACAGTATCAAAAGCAATATTACACAAACTGGCCTTACAGATTTTGAAACAAGAAAAATTCAACCTGAAACTGCTCCAGCTTCTCCAATTAACCAACAGGCTCAGTCAATGGCTGAAAAATCATCTATTGAAGCATCACAAATCCAGGAATCTTTACCTGTAGAACTGCCTGGAAACAAAAATATAGATTCTCAAACCGAGCAGATCCTCTTTGAAATAGTAAGCACTTTAACAGGTTTTCCCGTTGATATGCTGGAATCTGACATGGACATTGAATCTGATCTTGGCATTGATTCCATTAAAAAAGTAGAAATTATTTCTGAACTTGAAAAGCAGATACCTTCATGTGAGGGTTTGACCACTGAAAACATCGGTTCTGTAAAAACTTTGCAGGATATTTGTGATGCTATATCTGAAACTGGTACTGATACTACCATTACAGATAGTAGTATCTCCACTCTAAATACCTCAGACACGTTTACAACTGATACCAGTACAGCAGGCTCTGCAACAGATAAAATTAATTCATCTCACAACAATAGTTCAAAACAGGATACAGAATCATATCAAGCTGTTTCAACAGTGCTTATAAATACCATTAGTGAATTAACAGGTTTTCCTGTTGACATGCTCGAACCTTCAATGGATCTTGAATCTGATCTTGGCATTGATTCCATTAAACGGGTGGAAATTCTTTCAAAACTTGAACAGGAGTTAGACCATATTGAAACCATCTCTTCCGAAGGTATTGCAAATTTTAAAACCATTGAAGAGATCATCACATATCTGATTGGGACAGAAAAACAGAATGTAACTGAACAAAAAAAAACTTCTGATTCCAACTTCTCTTCAAAAAAAACAGACGATAGCCCTGTAAAACGTCTGAATTCTGACAGCTCAACGCCTGGGCCTGACCATTTAACATCCAAAAAGGTAAAACCTGATGGTTTATCAGCATCTGATGCCTTAACCGCAGGAAAAAAACTGACAAGACAGGTTGTTAAATTAAAACAATATCCCACAAATCAAATCAGGTTTTATAATGGTTCCAGGATAGAACTGCCTGCTGATAAAAAAGTTTATATTACAAAAGACAGGTCAAATATTGCCAATGAATTTAAAACCCAATTTGAAAAATCAGGTATTAAAACTGAGCTGATTGATATAAGTAACAAAGGCAATATTCCCCAACTGCCCGATGCAGCAGGGCTTGTCATTGTGCCAGATTCCTTTGCACAAAAAGATCATGACAGAGCCATGGATTTTATAAAATCAGCATTTTTACTGGTGAAAAAAAATGCCCGATATCTCATGGAATCGGGTAAAAATAAGGGTGCTTTTTTATCAGGTGTTTCATTTCTTGGTGGAGACTTTGCCTTTTCAGACCAGCCTTCAGACCAGCCTTTAAATAGGGCTTTTAATTGTGATCCTGTGTATGGTGGACTTGCAGGACTTATAAAGACTGCCAGCATTGAATTTAAAGATGTTTTATGCAGGGCACTGGATATGCCTGACTCCATCGAACAATGTATAAAAAATGCAGAAGCTGCAGTATCTTTAATGATGACCCATGGCTCCGTTGAGATGGGCCTGGATGGTGACAATTGCAATATCCCTTCTTTAATAAATCAAGAAATCCCTGACCCTGGCGAGCCTTCATTGAATACTGATGATGTCATCGTTATTACCGGTGGTGCAAAGGGAGTTACTGCTGCATGTGCCGTTGAACTTGCAAAGCAGTATTCTCCTGCGATTATGCTCATAGGACGAACAGCTGTACCCTCTTTTGAACCTGAATGGGCAGAGGGTATTCAAGATCCTGGGCTCTTAAAAAAAGCCATACTGACCAATGAGTTTAAAGATCAAAAACCAAAACCTGCTGATCTACAGAAAATCTATAAAAACATCATCTCCAATAGAGAAATAGAACAAAACATCCAATTAATGAGAGATCATGGATCAAAAGTTAAATATTTTTCTGCAGACATAAGAGATAACAAAGAGATTGATAGTATTTTTCAAACCATACGAAAAGAATTCAAACATATTACTGCAATTATTCATGGTGCAGGAGTCCTTAAAGATAAATTCATAGTTGATAAAAGCAGAGACCAGTTTAATCTTGTTCTCGAAACAAAGGTAGAGGGGCTTGATTCACTATTGCCAGCTTTGCAAAAAGACAAGCTTAAATATTTTGTCTTCTTCTCCTCCATTGCTGCAAGAATGGGCAACCAGGGACAATGTGATTATGCAATTGCAAATGAAATATTGAATAAAACTGCTCAAAAACTATCAATTACAAACCCTGATACTCAATTTTTGTCTATCAACTGGGGGCCGTGGGAAGGCGGCATGGTTGATGCATCTTTAAAAAAAGAATTTAAAAAAAGAGGTGTTGAACTTATTCCCCTGGAACAGGGCGCAAAACAACTGCTTAAAGAGATGGGAAACCAACAAAACAGCAACCGGGAGATTGTTATTGGAACTCCCCTTCTTGAAAAGAGAAACACAAAAAAGACAAAACTTTCAAAGGCAATGACGCTGTCCATGGGAACAGATTCAGCCCCTGTTTTAAATTCCCATAAAATAGCCAGAGAGCCTGTTGTACCTTTTGCATTATTAATGGATCTTCATGCCCATGCAGCAGGAAAAAATAATCCCGGACTTGTGTTTGCCGGAATGGATGATATGCGCCTTTTAAAGGGTATAAAACCAGGTAAGTCTCAAGTTTCCATGGATATTAACCTGGGAAAATGCCTGCCTGATAAAAACGGGTATAAAACTAAGAGTACTATCTGCTCAACTAATGAAAAGGATCAACTCTTTACCCATTCAAGCTGCAGTGTTCTATTGAAAGAGAGACTGCCTGCCCCGCCGGTTTTGTCTAAAGCTGCTTTCATGGACCTAAAACCATATTCGCTTACCCCGGACCAGGCTTATGATGAAATTCTATTCCATGGAAAAGCTTTGCAATGCATACAATCCATTGATGGATATTCAAAAAAAGGTATTGGTATTACAACAAGTTTATCTCCTGATCCAGATCAGTTGTTGAAAAAACCATATTCTGTAAAATGGGCCATTGAACCTGTGATGCTTGATGCAGCTTTCCAAACAGCCATACTCTGGTCATACAAGCGAATGGGACAGGTTTGCCTGCCTGGCTATATTGCTAATTTCAGGATTTATTCATCTTTTAAGAATTTAAAGGGAAATATTAAAATTCTATTTACTGTCAACGAAGAGAGTAAAACAAAAATAAAAGGCTATTTCACCTTTCTTGATGAAAACAGTAAAGTTGTGGCAAGTATAACCGGATTCGAAGCTGTCACGGATTTATCTTTAAATGATAAATTTAAGACAAAACCTCTTTTTGACAAAAAATCCATTCTTGCCTTTGCCAAGGGAGATCCCTCCAAAGCCTTTGGAGAAAAGTATAAAATATTTGATAAAGAGCGCCAGATTGCACGTCTTCCAAGACCACCCTACTTTTTCATGGACAGGATTATCAAGGCAGATCACCCCCAATGGCAAATGAAACCAGGCAACTGGATTGAAGCCCAATATGATATTCCGGAAAACGAATGGTATTTTAATGCCAATGGAACCAATACCATTCCCTTTTGTATCCTCCTTGAAATCGCACTCCAACCCTGTGGATGGCTTGCTGCATATGCTGGTTCTGCCCTTGAAAGTGATGAAAGACTCTATTTCAGGAATCTTGGGGGTAAGGCCACTTTGATTCAGTCATTGACCCGGCACAGTGGCACAATTACTATTAGAACCCGCATGAGCGATGTTTCCAAAGCCGGAGGCATGATCATCCAGAACTTTGATCTGCAATTATTAAATAACAATAAAATTGTTTATCAGGGGAAAACCAATTTTGGCTTTTTCAGTAAACAGGCTCTTTCAAATCAAATTGGAATCAGCAAGAGCAAATTTGCTGATTATCTATTACCCAAAAAAGATTTTAATAACTCAAAAAGCTTTAATTTTAAGAATCGAGCTCCCTTGACTCCAAACGATGAAAACCGTGATATAAATCCAGGCAGCAATGACGGAATGCCATCTAAAGCACTGCGCATGATAGATACTATTGAAGTTTTAAATTTTGACGCAGGACTTTATGACAAAGGATATATCAAAGCCACAAAAAAAGTTGACCCGTCTGAGTGGTTTTTTAATGCTCATTTTTACCAAGACCCTGTTTGTCCGGGTTCTCTTGGTGTTGAATCTTTTCTTCAGATGATTAGACTTTTTCTTTTGGAAAAATTTAATCTTACAGGGAATAAAGCAGAAGAATATGAGGTACAATTGTCTTCTGGAAACAGCCATGAATGGATTTACAGAGGACAGATTATTCCTAAAAACAAAAAAATTACTATCCATGCCCATATCAAATCTGTAAACAAGGATTTATCTGTTGTTGCTGACGGGGCACTCACAGTGGATGGTATATGTATTTATGAGATGAAAAACTTTGGTATGACCTTAATTAAAAAATACATAGGTAATAAGACTCTCAAGAAAAGCCAGGTTTCAGAAAATCAAGAAATTGATTTATTATTAAAGGATACAGATATCTGAATCACAGGGGCAGGCATCATCCACTTCACAGGCATAAATAATTCTTGATGCCTGGTCAAACATCTTCTTTGTAATGGGCTTAAATAGAAAAAAGGGCATATCGTTTTGTACACTTTTTTTATCAGGTAAATTTTTTAACCCGGCTGCAATGACTTTTCCTGAATTTCCATCAAGAATCTCAGCATCTTCCCCATTGGTGATAACAGCAATGGGTATCTGGTAAGGTTTAATGATCCGAGACAGGCCAATGGTTGAAAGTCGTCTGGTAACAAGAGATCCTGGTGAATATTTAATGAGTGCAACAATCTTTTTTTGAAACCTGATTAAAAAATCAACTTTGATGGAAGCCTTTCTTTCACCTGCCAGAATCTCAAGATCAACACTGTTTAAAATATCTGTTTTTTTAAACCCGCCATTGAGAACAAGTTGTTTTGCAATTTTTTGCAGGTATCTTTCATCAAGTGTATCACTTATAACAGCACTTGTTAAAAAACATTTAAGTTTTCCAAGAACCAGATGATGGGGATTTGATTGTTTTTCCATTTATAATTTTATCAGAACTGTCAATGGCAGTTAGCCTATATTTAATAACCTTTTATCTGCTTCAATTTTATTTTGCAGTGAAGGGAACCTGGAAATATCTGTGTGGGGATAAAATTTTGCCCCGGAAAACATATTCATGAATTCCTGGTTCACATTGAGTTCAATATAGGTTATGGATTTTCTAATTTCCACTACTCTTTCAAAAGCATCAGGGTTTGTGAGCAAAACCTTTGCTCCTCCAAGGCTGCTGTTTCCAAGGACTTCAAATGTATCTAAAGGAATATCAGGAAGCATTCCAATGGATATTGCAGATCCTGGATTGATAAAAGAGCCAAATGTTCCTGCAACATAAAATTTGTGCAAATCTTTGAACGTCAAACCAGCAGTATTACATACAATTACTTCCAGTATGGTAAACATGGCAGCTTTTGAACTTGTCAAAGAATTTAAGTCCACCTGGCTTAAACAGATTGGTTCACCTGTAGCTGACTGATTTTCATCAACAAGGGTAAAACTCATTATTCCGTCCTGCTCAAACAACTGTTCTTTACATATCGCTTTAGAAAATTTTCCTCTTATATCAATGCGTTTTGATAAAAACAGGCCTGCTGCAAGATCAATCATTCCCGATCCGCAGATACCAATGGGTTTTTTCCCATCAATGGTGTGAATTTTTAAATCATTTGTTTCAGGATCAATCCAGACCTTGTCAATGACTCCTGGTTTTGCTGTCATACCCATTTTACTGACTCCACCTTCAAGTGCAGGTCCAGCAGCTCCTGCACAGGCAATGAGAAAATCCCGGCTTCCCACAACAATTTCTGCATTGGTTCCCACATCAACCATAAGGCAGATGTCTTCTTTTTGATCAAGATTGGAAAACAAAATACCTGCTATGAGATCACCGCCAAAATAGGAACCAATATTTGGGAATAAAAATGCCACACCGTTTTGATTGATATCAAGGTTTAAACTATCTGCTGCCAGTGTATCAGGAATATTCACGCATGGGATATAGGGTTCTTTGATAATTTCAAAGGATTCAATGCCGAGAAACAGATGGGTCATGGCAGTATTACCTGCAGCAGTGACAAGATAGATATCTTTTGTCTGCACTCCATGTTCTTTACACAGTTTTGACATATTCCAATTCACTGCATCAATCACAAGGCGGTTGAGTTCAGCAAGTCCTTCATCGTGATTTGAATAATGAATTCTTGTAAGGATATCAGGTCCTATGACAGCCTGGGGGTTATCAAAACCTTGTTCTCCTATCTCCTGCCCTGTTTCAAGATCAATTAAGGAGATGACAATTCTAGTGGATCCGATATCAATAGCTGCACCGAGAACAGATATATCCAATAGTGTATCAAGTAACTCTAGAACTATCCAGGAAGACTGGGTTTTAAAAAGAACTGCCTTTGCTTTAAAATTCCATGATCTTAAATTTGAAGGCAGTTTTTTAAGTATATGCAGAGGGATAGAAATTTTATCTGCACATAACTCTTTTTTAAGGCTTTGTTCTAATCTCCCTGCATCTGCTGTATTGTCTGACAAACTTGGCCGGTCAATTTCAATGGTACGGACAAAACCTTTTGCCTGCATTATTTATGCAGTCTTTCAAGGCGTTCCTTTACCTTTGGAAAATAGTTAAGTTCAGTATGGGGTAAGAACAGTGCTCCCATATAGTGATCCATATAAGAAGTAGTTGAAGCAAGTTCAAAGTTGGTCATCATATTAACAACCTTTGCCACATCACGGCGAAGCGCATTGGTCAGGGAATTGATCTTGCAACCAAGAAGAGAACCATTGCCAAGATAGGTAACTTTTTCAGGATCAATCTCAGGTAAAAGCCCAATAGTAATTGCACTTTCAAGGTCAACATAACTACCGAATCCACCGGCAAGAATAATTCTTTCAATATCAGTAATTTTAAGTCCTATCTCTTCAAGCAGGGTTAAAGCAGCACTGTACATGGCACCTTTTGCCCTGATAAGATTATCAATATCAGGCTCTGTAATGGCAATATCCCTGTCTATGCCATTATCTTTTTCATATACAAGGACATATTCCCATATTTCATCTGTTACACGGATTCTTGGAGTATCAAGGGTTCGATCAAACTTGCCACGGGAATCAATAACACCTGTTTCTAAAAGCTTTGCCACAAGGGTAATTAAACCAGACCCGCAGATACCTTTTGCCTTTTTATTTCCAACGGTTATGATCATGGGTTCCAGGGTCTCAGGGTTGATCGCAAAATCTTCAATTGCTCCCTTTGCTGCTCTCATGCCAAACTTTACCCCTCCACCTTCAAATGCAGGACCTGCAGAAGCTGCCGTACAGACCATCCAGTCCTTATGACCAATAACGATTTCAGCATTGGTTCCAATATCCATATAGAGTGTGAGTTCTTTAGATCTGTATAGACCCGAAGCCATGACTCCTGCAATAATATCTCCGCCGACATAAGAAGAGACTCCAGGATACATCAATGCTATGGTATGATCGGCAAGAGCTATTCCAATATCAGATGCATGAAAAGGTGGATAGACAATACAGGCGGGTACATAAGGATCCCTGCGGATATATCTTGGATCGATTTTAAGCAGCAGCTGTGTCATTGTGGAATTACCGGCAAGGGTAATGGTTGTTACTTCATCTTTTCCTATTTTTGCCTTTTTAATAATTCTTTTAAGAATTTTATTTATGGTATCAAGAATTTTTTCCTGCAAGACTTCAAGGCCATCACCTTTTTCTGTAAACATAATTCTTGAAATAACATCTTCTCCATAGCTGATCTGGCTGTTGAATTCACCATGTTCAGCAAGAATTTCTCCAGTGTGCAAATCAAGTACCTGACCAAAAACAGTGGTAGTTCCTATATCAACTGCAATGGCAAAATTTCTGTCGCTGGTATCAAAAGGCTCAATATTTACTATCTCATTTTTACCATCTTTTCTTACTGGTCGTACAATGGTTGCTGTAACCTTGAACTCACCTTCTCTGATAATATAAGGTATTTTCCTGATCAAACTCAAGTTCATGGTCAAGCGGTGTTCATCATGTTCATGGCGAAGATTATTGATAATTCTTGCAACATCTGCCTGGTTATCGTCTGCAGTTGCCTGGTCAAGTTCAAGATATATTTTTTCCACCGGCGGGATAAAAAGCCCATCTTCTCTTAATTCATCAATATTGGAATACATCACTTTTGCAGTATGTCTTGCTCCTGCCCGTACATTCAATCGGCTGGTATCAACTTCTGATTCAACAGGAATTCTTACTTTCAAGTCAGATGTTATTTCAGAAAGACAGGCAAGCCTGTACCCTTTTGAATAATCTTCATCACTTAACTGCTCTGAAGTACCGCCTTTTACACTGCCTTCTTCAAGCAATACTCTGCATTTCCCACACACTCCACTTCCCCCGCAAGAGGCATTAATATGAACACCTGCTTCCATGGCAGCTCGGATAAGGCTTTCGTTTTCTTCAACTTCAACTTTTACATTATATGGTAAAAATTCTATGGAATATGTCATTATTGCATCCTTCTTTATTGCACATTTATATAAAAAGTACTGCCTGCTAAAGATCAGCTTACCTCTTTTGCTTTCTGCCATTCAGGGTACGTGTGACCTCCTGGTTACGCTTTACCCTTAGGTTATTATGGGTAAACACAGGCAAAAAACCAGGTCTGTCTATATAGCAGTCATACAAAAATTTTAGTCAAAATTTTCAAGCAATCAGGAGTATAAACTTTCTCGAACCTGTTTGGCAAGTTTTACAAAATTTTTGTTGAAATTTTTTATTTTCAAATTAGATTGAAATTTTCTAA
Organism: Desulfobacula sp.; assembly: GCA_029940235.1. Taxonomy (GTDB): domain Bacteria; phylum Desulfobacterota; class Desulfobacteria; order Desulfobacterales; family Desulfobacteraceae; genus Desulfobacula. Next base: position 9,179 of record JAOZRI010000027.1, read on the forward strand.
TCTTTATGAAATTATAAAATATTAGATATTAAAAAGCTTAGCCTATATATTTAGAGATCAAAAGGAGATGCCCAATGAAAAAAAATGATAAAAGCAATTTACCAATGAGAACAATTGATAAAAGTGTTTTAGAGGGTATTGTAGGTAAAGACAATATTAAAACTGATCCTTCCGACCTCTATATTTACGGAACAGATTCATCTGTACATCATGCCATGCCATGGGCTGTGGTCAAGCCAAGGACAACTGCACATGTTCAGGGAATCATGAAATATGCTAATAAAAATCTCATCCCCGTTATAGCAAGGGGTGGTGGTTCTGGAATGTGCGGACAGACTGTCCCAATTCATGGAGGGATCATCCTTGATATGAAATCAATGAATAAGATCCTTGAAATCAACCTTGAAGATGTTTACTGCCGGGTTGAACCAGGGGTTGTGGACGATGATCTTAACCTTGCATTGGAACAATATGGTGTTTTTTATCCGCCAACGCCGGCTTCCTCCCGCATTGCCACCATTGGCGGTGAAATAGCCAATAATGCCAGTGGTGTGAGATCTGTAAAATATGGAGCAACAAGGGATGCTGTCCTTGGTATGAAAGTTGTCCTGCCCAATGGAGACCTTGTCAGTCTTGGAGCGCACACCAGGGTTGAAGCATCGGGTTACCAGCTTCATAAACTCATGGTTGGCTCTGAAGGTACACTTGGTATTGTTGTGGAAGCAACATTGAGTTTTGTTCCCATCCCGGAATTTAGATGCATGGGAGTTGCCAATTTTGATGTTCTTGAAGATGCAGGCAAAGCTATTGGTTCCATTATGGCATCGGGAGCCACCCCTTCCATGCTGGAACTGGTTGATGATGTAGCAATAAAAGCTGTCAACAAAACCATGGATCTTGGACTTAAAGAAGTTGCAGCAGCTCTTATATTTGAGGCCGACGGCATGGTCAAAGAAGCTGTTGATTATGAGATCAATAAAATGAAAAAAATATGTGAAAAGCATAATGGTAAAGATATTCACGCAAGTTATGATCCAGCTGAAAGGGCAAAAATATTCATGGGAAGAAAAAAACTTTTTCCAGCTCTTTCCAAATATGACGACGACCTTGCAAGCACAGCTCTTGCCGATGATATGGCAGTTCCCTATTCAAAAATGGCTGAAATGGCAGCAAAAATTCATGAAATAGCAGATAAAAACAATATTGTTATGACAGCTTATGGCCATTGCGGTTCAGGATGTATGCATACTAAAATACTCATGGATACAAAAAGAAAAGACCAATGGGCTTCAGCAAAAAAAGCAATATCTCAGGTTTATGAATATGTCAGATCTGTGAATGGGACAACAAGTGCCGAGCATGGCATAGGGATTTCCAAGGCAGAATCATTCAAGGTTGAAAAAGCAGATTCATTAAATCTTTTAATCACCATTAAAAAAGCCCTTGACCCCAATAATATTTTAAATCCTGGCAAGCTCATGCAGGCACCTGAAAACTGGGTAACTGCAACTAATTTGAGATATGCAGTAAATAATTAGGTTTTGGTATAATTAAATTAGCATTATTAGATTAAGAGGTTAATTCTCCATGAAAACTAAAACAGTGAAAACTAAAACAAAAAAATTCAAACATCTTGGAAAATGGCAGGACACTCTGGCAAACTGTATCAGATGTGGATATTGTTTTGAACATTGCCCGATGTTCCACCATACAGGCTGGGAATCTGATGCACCAAGAGCAAAAATAGTTACAGCTTTCGGACTTTTGACAGGAGAAGTTGAGCCATCATACTCTGCCATTGATAAAATGTTCTCATGCTTTTATTGCTTGAGATGCGAAGCTGCATGCTCTTCAGGTGTTGCTTTAACTAAAGTTTTTACAGATGCCAGAAAAGACCTTGTTGAAATGGATCTACAAGAGGGTCCTGGCACAACATCCACAACAACTCTTCAATGTGCCCGCTGCCTTGTCTGCATAGAAGAGTGCCCCCATGAAGCAAGGTTTTACGATGGAAAAAATATTGCCACTGACCCGTCAAAATGTCAATCATGCGGTATCTGTGTTGAAGTCTGCCCAGCAGGCGCTGCCACAATTGAAAAAAGTTTTGGAACCAGCAGAAACGATCTAACAAAAAGAGCTTCTATATTTCTCCAGAACCATGAATCTGCAAAAGCAATTGTTTTTGCCTGTAACTGGTCATATTACCCAGGGCTCCAGGCTTCAGTACTGCCAGACTCAGAAACTTCCGGCAACGACTATGAAATCCTTGTGAACATGTGCGGGGGACGTCTTGAAGCACAATTATTAATGGCACCTTTTCTTAATAATGCCTGGGGTGTCATGGCGGCCTGCTGCCCTGATGATGAATGCGAGCATAAGGGATACCTGAATGCAAAAAAACAGATTGAAAAACTTCGCAAGACATTTAAAAACATTGATATTGATCCAGAAAGAATCCAGCTTGTTCAGATCCCGGCTGGAAACAAAACACTGTTCCAGGCTGAGATTGATACTTTTATTGAAAAGCTTAATAAGATGGGACCGATACGATAAAATAATTAAAAGTGAAAAATGCATAGTAAATAATTAAGGAAGAGACCATTCATTTAAATTAAAACGGTTTTCTTCCGCAATTGTCAATTATTAATTATTCAGTTTCTAATCTTTAGGTTAGTTATTCATAATGAAAAAAGGAATTTCTTGATGAAAATAGATGTACCCTATGATAAAAACGGCTCCATGTCAGCCGTTATAGACGATGATATAGATGTAAATTTCCTTGAAGCCAATTATGTCAAAATTGGTGACGAGGATAAAAATATTCAGGCTGCCATAAATTCTCCCATAAACAGCAAAAGTTTTAAAGAATTTCTAAGTGATGCAAAAAAGGTTCTTGTGATTGTCAATGATGCCACAAGGCCCACTCCAACAAAAAAAATCCTTGAATTTATCTTTGATGACTTAAGAAAGACCAATTTTAATTTTATCATTGCAACAGGTGCCCACAGGGGACCATCCGAGGAAGAATACCTCCAGATTTTTGGCTCTTTTTATGAACAAGTAAAAGACCAAATTATAGTTCATGATGCCAGGGCTGACAAAGATATGGTCTATCTTGGAGACTCTTCCAATGGAACACAGATGTATGTAAATAAAGCAGGAGTAGAAGCTGATAAAATAATAATAATATCTTCTGTGGAGCCCCACTATTTTGCCGGATATACAGGTGGAAGAAAATCCTTTCTGCCGGGGATTGCAGGATATAAAACAATAGAGCAGAACCATAAGCTTGCCCTTGTTCCAGAGGCAAAATCTCTGGCCCTTGAAGGAAACCCTGTTCATGAAGATATGATGGATGCCATTAAAACCGTAAAGCAGGAAATCTTTTCCATCATGACGGTTCTTGATAAAAACCACAAAGTCTATGCCACCTGCTGCGGTCACATCAATGATTCATTCCATGCTGCCATTGATCAGGCAAATGAGGTATTTGCAGCGCCCTTAAAAGAGAAAGCAGATATTGTTGTATCAATTGTAAAATTCCCCCAGGATATTGACCTCTACCAGGCTCAAAAGGGCATTGACAATGCAAAGCTTGCCCTGAAAAAAGAGGGTATCATGATTCTTGTTGCAAAATGCAGGTGTGGTATTGGTGGAAAAGCCTTTGCTGATCTTCTTGGTTCAAGTGATACTCCTAAAGCTGCTCTTGATACCATTGAAAAAGGATATGTCCTTGGGTATCACAAGGCTGCAAAAATGGCTGAAATAGGGCTATGGGCACAAATGTGGGCTGTCACAGATGTGGAACCTGATGTTATTTCAAAACTTTTCATCAAACCTTTCAGTGATCTTCAGACAGCCATTGATCAGGCAATAAAAGAGAAAGGCAAAGATGCAAGTGTTTTGTTTTTAATGGATGGCGGACTTATAGTGCCCCAGGTTTAGACTTGAGGTGTGAGAGATGAAGTGGAAAAACTTGTCACCAGTTTAACCTCTTCTATCAAATAAATTTAAAGGAATAAAATGGAAAATATCTGGAAAAAAGATCTCAATCTTGAAGAACTTACACAATTTACACAAAATTCAATTGTTGGACATCTTGGAATTATTTATACAAAAAGAAACACTAATTCTTTAATTGCCACCATGCCGGTTGACCAACGAACTATTCAACCTCTTGGCATACTCCATGGTGGAGCTTCGGTTGTTCTGGCTGAAACACTCGGCAGTACGGCATCGTATATGACAGTGGAAGATCCGGTATACACTGTTGGTCTAGAGGTAAATGCCAATCATGTTAAAAGCGTAACTGAAGGTATTGTAACTGGAACAGCCAAGCCTATTCATCTTGGGAATACCACCCAGGTGTGGGATATAATGATAAAAAATGAAAAAGGTCAATTAACCTGTATGTCCAGGCTGACCATGGCAGTCTTAAAAACCAAATAAATTTAAACATTAAACCCTTTACACTGGATGTCATAGCAAATTTTTATAATAACGTCACCCCGTTTTATACCTGCTTTTTGAGCGGGGCTGGCCTCCACGACATCAGAGACAAGAACGCCTCTTGTCTGATTCAATTCCCATTGTAACAGTGTGGTCAAGGCCAAAAGGATTTCCCATGGCAAGCACGATTTCTCCGAGACGAAGCTTTGCTGAATCCCCTATTGGTATGGGTTCTATCCCTTTAAGCTTGCCTTTCAGTTTTAGTACGGCCACATCACTTTTAGGGTCAGTTCCAACAATTTTGGCATGAAATTCATGTACGATCTCAGCGTTAAAATATTCATTGTTATCACCCTTTCA
>JAOZRI010000275.1 GCA_029940235.1 Desulfobacula sp.
TGGAACTGTGCGATATTTCCGATATTGTAAAAGATGCAGGATTTAAAGTTTTTGCCAGTGTTGTAAAAAGTGGAGGTCTTGTCAAAGCCATTAATGCAAAAGGGTGTGCCAGCTTTTCCAGAAAACAGATTGATGATTTGACTGATTTTGCAGCAATTTATAAAGCCAAGGGGCTTGCATGGATAAAAATTAAAGAGGATGCATCATGGCAGTCACCCATTGTCAAATTTTTTACTGATGACGAGCAGCAGGCTTTAAAAGAGCGTCTTGATATGGAGCCTGGAGATATTATTTTCTTTGTGGCAGATCAGATAAAAATTACAAACGAAGCCCTTGGGCAGTTAAGAAATGAACTTGCAAGGAAACTTGGACTGATTAGTGATGATACCTATGAATTTACCTGGGTAACCCACTTTCCGCTCCTTGACTATGATGAGACAGAAAAACGTTATCAGGCTTTGCATCATCCTTTTACTGCACCTCTTGAAGAGGATATTGAAAAATTAGATAGAGATCCCCTTGCTGTTAATTCAAGGGCATATGATCTGGTGCTCAATGGAATTGAAATTGGCGGCGGAAGTATTCGTATCCATGATTCAAACCTGCAGGCAAAGGTTTTAAACAGCCTTGGCATTGATGAGAAACAAGCCAGCGAAAAATTTGGATTTCTTCTGGAGGCATTGGAATCAGGTGCGCCTCCCCATGGCGGGATTGCATTTGGTTTGGACAGACTTATCATGCTCATGTGCCAGGAAGATTCCATAAGAAATGTCATTGCATTTCCCAAAACACAAAAAGCTACCTGTCCTTTGACTGAAGCACCATCAAAAACTTCTTCAGCGCAGCTTCAGGAGCTTGGAATCAAGATATCCAAAATTGAAGACTAAAATTGAAGAGAAGTATTTAAAGCAGCATAGTCAATTAAATCAAACTTGTTATTTGATTTTTTACTCCAGTATGTTACATTTTTGCAGCATACTGGAGCGAAAATGAACATTTAAACACAATCATTCCGTAACAGCCCATTAACATAAGTGTTTTTTAAACCAAAAAGCTACTTTTTGGAATAGCATGAAGGGAATGAGTATTTGAATAGATCTTTGAAGGAAAGAAAACATACATCCGACTCTTCATCTGACTATAAACTCGGAATGTTTCCAGGTGTCTTTACCCCAAGTATTTTAACTATCCTGGGAATTATCCTGTTCCTGAGAATGGGATATACTGTGGGGCATGCAGGTCTGGGAAAAGCCCTTATCCTTGTTGCCCTGGCAAACCTTGTTTCCATACTTACCACCACATCTTTATCTGCCATTGCCACCAATATCCATGTTAAAGGCGGCGGGGCATATTATCTGATCGCAAGAACGCTTGGGGTGCAGTTCGGCGGAGCCATAGGACTGGTACTCTTTCTGGCACAATCTGTCTCCATTGCATTCTATTGTATGGGTTTCAGCGAAGCTGTCATGAGTATTATTCCCTCGGTCTCATATCTTTCTGCTCAAAAGATTGCTCTGCTTTCTGTAGTGTTTCTTTTTTTACTTGCATGGCTGGGTGCTGACTGGGCTACAAAATTTCAATATATTGTTATGGTTCTGCTTGTGTTTGCCCTTGCATCTTTTTTTATCGGCGGAATCATGCAGTGGAACTATGGGCAGATGGTGCAAAATTTTGCAGCCCCGACCTTCGCAGATCCAGAAAAAAAATTGCCATTCTGGATATTGTTTGCCATCTTTTTTCCTGCTGTTACAGGATTTACACAAGGAGTAAACATGTCAGGGGATTTAAAAGACCCCGGCAAAGCAATCCCCATGGGGACATTTCTTGCTGTGGGACTGTCCACCATAATCTATCTGCTGGCAGCTATTGTATTTGCAGGTTCCATGTCCAATTATGAATTAGTTGCAGATTATGATGCCATGAAAAAAGTATCTTTGGTCCCATGGCTTATTACTGCCGGGGTTATTGCAGCCACACTCTCTTCTGCCATGGCATCTTTTCTTGGATCACCCAGAATCTTGCAGTCCATTGCCAAAGATAAAATATTCACTGTTTTAAACCCATTTGCCAAAGGAGTGGGTGTTACAGATAATCCAAGACGAGGTGTTTTACTTTCAGGTATTATAGCTGGAATCACAATTTTGCTTGGGCAGTTAAATCTTGTTGCCCAGGTAGTGTCCATGTTTTTTTTGATTTCATACGCTCTGATCAACTATGCCACCTTTTATGAAGCACGGGCCGCAAGCCCCTCTTTTAGACCAAAATTCCGATGGTTCAATCCATGGCTGAGTCTAACAGGATTTATAATTTGTGCCGGTGCCATTCTTGCCATTGATCTTCAAAGCGGAGTCATGGCCATATTTATACTGGTGGCAATTTATCAATATCTTAGACAAAGATCCGGCACTGCAAGATGGGCAGACAGCAGGCGGTCAAATTATCTTCAACGCGCCAAAAGAAATCTGGAGGCTGCTGCAAAAGAGCAGGAACATGATCGTGACTGGCGTCCGATTATTCTTGCATTTACCAATGATTCAAAACGCCTTAAATCCATTCTTGAATTTTCACAATGGCTTGAAGGCGGCTCCGGTATGACTGCAGCCATACGCCTGATCAAAGGTGAGGGGCTGAAAATAAAAGCACAAAAAGAAAAAATGTATCATGAATTGTCAACGCATATTGATGATATTAACAGTAATGCTTATCCACTGGTGGTTTCCGTGCCTGCAATTGCACGATCACTGCCTGTTATTATACAATCCTTTGGTATAGGGCCATTAAAGGCTAATACTGCATTAATAAACTGGATGGATGAGCTTGGCAAAGGGCTTTCCGGAGTTGGAGAGTTTGATTATGCAAAAAATTTAAGAACAGGTTACAGGGAAGGATTGAACCTTGTTATTTTCCATGCCGATGGAAATCGATGGGACAGGATAGTAAATCGGAAAAAAAAGGAACAGACCATTGATGTGTGGTGGGAAAATGATGCCACCAGCCATTTAATGCTGCTCCTGGCATATTTGATGACACGCCATGATACTTGGTCAAAAGCAGATATTCGTGTTCTCTCTTCTGAATCCGAGGAAGATAGAGATAATTCAGACCTTGCTTTACAAGCGTTTCTCGAAGAAGCACGTATTGATGCAAAACCTGTTATTGTATCAGACAAATCAATTGATACTATGATAGAGATGTCATCACAAGCCTCTTTTGTTTTTCTGCCCTGTAGAATTCGAGATAATCACGTCCGTGATGCACAAGGCGGGTCATTACTGAAGCTTTTACCATACCTGCCCATGACAGCCATGGTAATGGCTGCTCAGGATATTGATCTTGAAGCTGAACCAGACACAGGCTCCCAGGCAGAGGCTGCTAAGGCTGAAGATGAACTAAACAAAGCAAACAAAAAGTATGAGAGTGCAAAAAAAGAAGTTCAGCAACTAAAAGAAAAAACTCAAAATCTTACAGCAAAACTGGTGGAGCAACCAAAAGACAGCAAAGCACTTCCAAAGGTTGTTAAAGAAGCAGATCAGGCAATAGAAGAAGAGGAAATTGCATTCAGAAAAGCTGCCAAAGCAAAGGTTAAGGCACAGGACGCTGCCAAAACTTTGGATAAGATTGTAAAATGAGGCTATTTTAGCAAAGTATCGCATTATCAACACCGGTTACAATGTCATCTTGAAATCAGACTTACCTTTTTATGAAGATCCGGAAGGTTCAAGGGTTCCCAATGGATGTGATGGGGTTATTGATGCCCA
>JAOZRI010000276.1 GCA_029940235.1 Desulfobacula sp.
AAAGGAAAGGTAACAGGTCAGGTGAATGCGCTTGCTGTATATGATATGGGTGAAATTGCCTTTGGAAGGCCCACAAGGATTACTGCAGAATCCTATATGGGGAAACCCGGAATTGTTAATGTTGAACATGAATCTGATCTTTCGGGTCAGACCCATGATAAAGGGGTGATGATCGTTTCAGGCTATCTTGGCAGAATGTTTGCTCAAAATTATCCTTTAAGTGTGAGTATCAGTATTACATTTGAGCAAAGTTACAATGGCGTTGACGGTGACAGTGCCTCTTCTACGGAATTGTATGCTGTCCTTTCCAGTCTCTCTGGTATTCCTATCCACCAGGAAATTGCTGTGACAGGCTCTGTAAATCAAAAGGGTGAAATCCAGGCCATTGGCGGCGTAAATGAAAAAATAGAAGGATTTTATGATATTTGTGCTAAAAAAGGACTTACTAAAAACCAGGGAGTCATGATCCCATCTTCAAATGTGAAAAACCTTGTTTTAAGAAAAGATGTTGTTCAGGCCATCGAGAAAAAATCATTTCACCTGTACAGGGTCAGAACCATTGAAGAGGGGATAGAAGTTCTTACCGGTGTTAAGGCAGGTCAAGTTGATTCAGGCTATTGTTATCCTGAAGATACTGTCTTTGGAAAAGTTCAGGAAAAGCTGAAAAAATATCATGAACTATCCATGCGATATGCAAAATAATGGGAAGAATAAATATAGGAAATAATACAATGTTTTTTCCTTATTCCTATATTAAAACCAAGAAAAATTATTAGAATGAACCAATTTTATACATTAACAATGATCATATCCATTACATCTTTTGGATTGGCTTCAACCATGACTCCTGGACCAAACAACATCATGCTTTTATCCTCAGGGCTTACTTTTGGATACAAACGGACTCTTCCCCATGCTTTGGGGATTAATTTCGGATTTCCTGTAATGGTGATCTGTGTAGGATTGGGTGTAGGAAAATTGTTTGAAATGTTCCCCTTTGTTTATACTATATTAAAAGTAGTTGGAATCAGTTATCTGCTTTGGATGGCATGGCATATTGCCAACAGCAAAGGCTCACTCAATGCAGAAAATAGAAGTGATAAACCATTTACATTTTTCCAGGCTGCATTATTTCAGTGGATCAATCCCAAGGCATGGATGGTTGCAATCACATCAACTGCAGCCTTTATCACTGATCATCAAATAGCTTTGATTCAAGTGATAATAATTGCATGTATTTATTTTTTCTGTGCTATTGTCTCAACCAATGCATGGTCATTGGGTGGCGTGATTTTAAAACGATTCATCCAAAATGAGCGTTTAGTACAAATTTTTAATATCACAATGGCAATTTTGATTGTGGGATCAATTCTGCCTTTTATTTTTGGAGAGTAATATTTAATTTTAAAAGGTTTATATGAGCTCCATATTAATGTTTGCCAACATATGTATTTTAATCATAACCTTGGTTTTTTTTACTGTTTTATGCATATCCTCCTTTACTGAGAGAGAGTATAGATCAGCTTTTATCGCCTTTATATCTTGTATATTAAACGCTTTTTTATGGATATGCTTTCTTCAAGCTTCCAGCTCTTTGCAGACAATAAATATTGTTGTTCTTCTCATACTTTGCCTGTTTGCCATAATTTCCATGATAAAATTTTTCCCGGGAAAAAATATCCTTGAACGTGATATATCAAAGGCAGAGCAATATGATGAAAGAGATACCATGTTTGCAAGAAATAATGTCCAATATCATCCGGATTTGATGGAACAGTATTACTCCATGCATCCTGAAAACAGATCCAAAGACAGACAAATTCATCAAAAGCCTGAATTTGGAGATAAAGAACAGATTTTTTATGACCCATATACTGCACCCTGCTTTGAGGCTGCCTTTGAATACCTCCAGGAGTCCATGCCACTGTCTGACGGGAAAACAGCAAAGCAAAAAATCAATGTTGATTCTGTTAAATTTTCTCAAACTATCAGCGACCTTGGCAAATTTTATGGGGCCTGTGATATTGGATTTTTACAGCTTTCCCCCCACCATTTTTACAGTCATAAGGGCAGACATGAAAAGGACTGGGGAGAAAAGACCGATCAGACATACCAGACTGCAATTTCCATTGTGGTTCCCATGCGAACAAATATGGTCAAAATGGGACCAACATCCTGTATGCTCCAGGAATCAGCACAGAAATATGTGGAAGCTGCTAAAATATCAAATATTATTGCCGGCTATATCCGGCAGTTTGGTTACAGGGCAAGGGCTCACAATGATGGGAATTATGATGTTTTATGTGTGCCCATAGCTGTTGAATCAGGCTTAGGAGAACTTGGACGTATGGGAATTTTCATGCACAAAATCCATGGCCCTTGTGTCAGACTTGCTGTTGTAACAACTGATATTAAGCTTCCAGAGTCATCTCCCCAAAAATCATGTTATATGGAAGAATTTTGTAAAATCTGTAAAAAATGTGCAGACAACTGTCCGTCAGGTTCAATAACCCATGATGATGAACCTTTAAGCCGTAATTTCAGGCATTGGTCAATAGAGCAGGAGAAATGCTATTCATACTGGAAAACAATGGGTTCAGACTGCGGCATCTGCATTGGGGTATGCCCCTATACAAAGCCTGATACATTGATCCACAAAATTGTACGATTTTATATTTCACGCAACCCTCTTAACCAGAGGATTGCCCTTTTTATGGATGATTTTCTCTATGGAAGACATAAAAAAATTGCAAAAACCAATCCTGAAAAAATACTGCTACCTAAATAAAAATAGTACTTACAGAATTATTGCTCAAACACGATTTTAACATCAAGGGCAATCCATTCACCATGGCTGAATACTATTGGATTGATATCAAGCTGACTTAACTGCTCACCAAGATCATGGGCAAGTATTGATACCTGAGAAATTGTTACTGCAAGTTTTTCCTTATCAAGAGCTATCCCCCTGAAATTATCAAATATTGGAGATAATACAAGCTCATCAATCATATCCAGAGCCTCTTTCACCGAACAGGGAGCAAGCCTGAATGAAGTATCCTTGTATATTTCTGTAAGAATACCTCCTGCTCCTATCATGATGGCATGCCCAAGAGCTGGATCTTTGATGATCCCGATGATAAACTCAGGCCCCGTAAAATCAGTCTGATGTTCAACAAGGATATTTTCATTGGGAAAGCGCTGCTGCATTCTTATAAAATTATCTATTACACTCTTTTTGTCATTATTCAGCAAAACACCCTGCAATTCTGTTTTATGCAATATTTTTGACGAACAGACCTTTAGCACATAGGAAGAGTTAATCTTCTCAATATCATATTTACCGATATTCAATGTATCATTATTTAATATATCAGAGGGCCCAAATCTTTTACCTTCAGGTGTTTTAATAGAATAAATACTTACAAGTTTTTTAGCATCAAATTCATCAGGATTTTTTTTATCGGCAAAGCTGTCAAACCACACTTTTAATTTATCTTTCACTCTTTTATATCTCCTGAATCTAAAGATGCTTGTATCTTTGTTCGCTGTACAAGAAATCTTGCCGCCCTCACAGCTCTGCCAACAGAAGGGTATGCTGTAACTCCTGCATAGTACAAATTTTTAATACTGTTGTCTGTAAAAGGCCCGTACTTGGTAAAAACAATCACAGGCTTGGACGACTTTTTTATTTTCTGGGCAATGATATCAATAATGTTTTCTGTAATTCCAGGAGGAGCAAAAA
>JAOZRI010000277.1 GCA_029940235.1 Desulfobacula sp.
TGAGATTGCCAACAAGGGCTGGAAAAAAGCAATGCAGGAAAACATGGAAATCAGACGGGGAGCCAATGTAATTAAAGGTAAGGTGACGTATAAAGCAGTTGCTGAGGCCTTTGATCTTGAGTATTCACCAATTGAAGAGTTTCTTTAGATTATGGAAGAACAACTAAATATTATATCTCTCAGGGAGCAGGTATACAGCTATCTGCGAAAACAGATGAGCATAGGTGCTCTGCTCCCGGGAACAACCATAAACATAGGTAAAATTGCAAAACAGCTTGGAATAAGCAAAACTCCACTTAGAGATGCCCTGATTCACCTTGAAATAGAAGGTTTTGTGACAATTTTACCAAGAAGGGGAGTCCAGGTAAATTCCCTTGAACTGATTGATGTTAAAAATGCATATGATTCCATTGGCATGGTTGAGGCTTCCATTGTCATGGATTGTTTTGAAAAACTAAAACCTTCGCATATTTTAAAGCTTGAAAAACTCAATAAAATAATGATTTCAGATATTAAAAATGATGATTTTCACAGACTTTTTCATACCAATCTTGAGTTCCATGATGTCTATCTCTCAGTTTCAGATAATCAACTTTTAAAAAAATTTATTCTTCCCATAAAACAGCGTCTTTACGATTTTCCCCGGCAGAACTACCTAAAAGAGTGGGAACTGCGAAACTGCGCTGAACATCATGATTTTATAACTCTTTTAAAAGAAAACAATCCTAAAAAAGCTGCAAAAGTGTTAAAGAATGTACACTGGTCCTATGAATTCCAGGAAAATTTTATTAAGATATTTTATAATGCATAGGGAATGAGACATTTGAATAATGAAAATACTGGTTATCAATACAGGCAGCTCTTCATTAAAATATAAGCTTTTTAATATGGAAGCTTCCAGTAAAGCTGTTTTACTGGCTGATGGAATTATTGAACGGATTGGTGAACAAAAAGGAAAGCTGACCCATACTATATTTAAAGGGAACCAAAAGAAAAGGCTTGCCAGAAAAGAGAACATAAAAAATCATAAACTTGGAATGCACCTTGCCGTCAACATGCTCATTGACCGGGAAACAGGAGTTATTGATGATATAAGCCAGATTGATGCCGTAGGCCACCGTGTTGTCCAGGGCGGCGAAAAATTCACTACTGCTGTTATTATTGATAATAAAGTTAAAAAAGCCATAAGAGAGAACTTCACCCTTGCTCCGTTGCATAACCCTGCCAATCTTACAGGTATTGAAGTAAGTGAAGAACTTTTCCCAGGCATTCCCAATATTGCAGTTTTTGATACTCAATTTCATCAGACCATGCCTGAAAAAGCATTTCTCTATGCTCTTCCCTATGAATACTATACAAAATATAAAATCCGGAAGTATGGCTTCCACGGAACTTCCCACAAATATGTTGCAACACAGGCAGCAAGGCTCATGGGAAAGGATAAGGATAAACTGAACCTGATTACCATCCACCTTGGAAACGGCTGCTCCATGTGCGCCATTGAAAAAGGAAAATGTCAGGATACTTCCATGGGCATGACACCGCTTTCAGGCATAATGATGGGAACCAGAACAGGAGATATGGATCCTGCCATACCAGGGTATCTTATGGAACAAGCAAACCTGGGAACCCGGGAACTCAATAATGTTTTAAATAATAAAAGTGGACTTAAAGGCATCTGTGATCTCAGTGATATGCGTGATATCCATGAAGCATCAGCAAAAGGTAATGATAGAGCAAAGCTTGCCATTGAGATGTTTACTTTTCAGATAAAAAAATATATAGGAGCCTATGCAGCTGTTCTCGGGTCTGTTGATGCCCTGGTTTTTACAGCAGGCATTGGAGAGAATGATGATATAATAAGGGCAAAAGTGTGTGAAAACCTCTCTATTATGGGTATTGAGATGAATCTGCAAAAAAACAGTTCAAAAGCTATACCCCCTTTTTCCATTCACTCCAAAAACAGCAGCGTACAGGTATGGGTAGTTCCAACCAATGAAGAGCTTGAGATAGCAAGGCAGGCACTAAATACAATATCTCAAGATGGAAGGCAGGATAACCTGTTGTGATCAGCATTCTATCCTGTTATATGCATTAAAAAATAAGCTAAACAAAAATATAAGCTAATGAAAGGACAATGATATGAATTTTTTAATCCAGCCTAAAAAATATAAATCTCTTATGGCAGATGAGGGTTCTTGTAAAATCATGGATAAGACGATTTCTTTTTTTGAAAACATGGGAAAACAAAGGCTTCTCGACGATTTTAATAAAAAAGTCTGGTATAAAGAGTTTGTTGATTTTATCGGCAGAGAGCAGATTTTTGCAAAGCTGCTTACACCAAAAAAGTATGCTGGTGAAGATCCTGACTGCCGCTGGGACACAGCACGAAACAGTGAATATAGTGAAATTCTTGGCTTTTATGGCTTTGGATACTGGTATTGTTTTCAGGTGACTCTTCTCGGGCTTGGCCCCATATGGATGAGCCCCAATGAAAAGGCAAAGCAAAAGGCTGCAAAGCTTTTAAAAGAGGGGGCAATTTTTGCCTTTGGACTCTCAGAGCGTGAGCATGGCGCTGATATTTACTCCACGGCAACCACACTGACACCTGCAAAAGACGACACATGGGTGGCCAATGGTGAAAAATATTATATTGGCAACGGCAATGAGGCAGAGATGGTATCTACCCTTGGTAAAATTAAAGATGGTTCAGATGATTACACCTTTTTTGTCACTAATTATCATAATAAAGCCTATGAGCTCAAAAAGAATGTTATCTCCCACCAGGAGTATGTTGCAAACTTTGCTCTCCATGATTATCCCATTACAGAGGACGACATCCTTTCACGGGGTTCCCATGCATGGGATTCAGGACTTAACACTGTAAATATAGGTAAATTTAATATTGGCCCGGCTTCCATTGGCGTTGCCGAACACTGTTTTTATGAGGCCATTACCCATGCCTCCAACCGCATCCTGTATGGTATGCCCGTAACCGACATGCCCCATGTGCGCAAAAATTTCATTGATGCCTGGCTGAGGTTGATTGCCATGAAATCTTATCAGCGCCGTTCCTCAGATTATTTCAGGGGTGCCAATGCCAGCGACCGCCGTTATCTGCTATATAATCCCACAAGCAAGATGAAGGTTACTCTCCAGGCTGAAGAGATAGTTAATCTGCTCTGGGACGTGATTGCAGCCAGGGGATTTGAAAAAGACACCTATTTTCACATGGCAGCAGCAGACATCAGAGGACCGTCCAAACTCGAAGGAACTGTCCATGTAAATGTTCAGCTTATTCGTAAATTTATGAAGAGTTACTTTTTCAATTCTGCCGAGTTTGCCACGGTACAACCAGACTTTACTTTAAATGATGACATGTTCCTGTTCAACCAGGGCCCGACCAAAGGGCTGGGATCTGTTCAGTTCCACGACTATAGACCTGTTTTTAATGCCAATAAGGAATTGCCTAATGTAGCTGCATTTATTTCACAGATTGATATCTTCAAAAGCATGTTAGAGAAGGCTGCTCCTGATAAAGCCCAGGGTATGGACCCATCATTTTCCCTGCTGCTGGGTGAAATGTTCTCCATCGTGGTTTATGGGCAGCTTATTCTTGAACAGACTGAATTTGATAATCTTGACTCTGATATAGTAAATCAGATTTTTGACTTCATGATAAGAGATTTTGCCCTCTTTGCCCTGCAGATTTATTATAATCACA
>JAOZRI010000028.1 GCA_029940235.1 Desulfobacula sp.
TTTTACGGATATGCAGTTTTGCTTTAATGAATCTGATGTTCAGGGTCTGATCTGAGATTAATAAGCACACGATTGTTTCCTGAAACCTTTCAGATCAGGAAGATATGGCAAAAAAAATCCCGATAAAGTTAATTATCGGGATAGTGTTTATTGAGTTGGCTCCCCAGCACGGACTTGAACCGCGGACCCATTGGTTAACAGCCAATTGCTCTGCCAACTGAGCTACTGGGGAGCAGTGCCTTTTAGCAAGACCTGGTGAACTTATAACAAGAGTATATTTTTGTCAAGAAAAAAGCAAAAAAAAATTGACATCATTATCTTTCAGGTTTATTCTTTAAAAAGTAATAATCTAAAGATACCAAGGAGAAAACATTATGGAAATAAATAATATGCAGGGAGCAAAAGCTTATGCCAACCCTCCTGGCACAACTCCACCGGTTAACAATATGCAGGTTCAAGATCAGAATCTTGAAACTACCAAAACAGATATTAACTCTGAAAACGTCACTACAACTAAAAAAGCTTTTGAAGTAAGTATCACTCCAGAAGCCCGGGACATACTTGCTGCTCAAGTAAGCAAAGAAGCTGCTGAGACACAAACTAAAACACCCGAGGAGCAGACTGCAAGAGACAGCGAACCGGCCCATAAAAAAAGCCAGATTGTGAATATTGTTGCCTGAGATAAAGATTAAACCATGATCAAGGAAAATGGAGTTGTAACCAGGACTGACTCATCCATAGCCTTTGTTAAAACAATTAGAACTGAAGCCTGTGAACACTGTGCTTCCAAAGACAGTTGCGGCTCTTCCGGCAGTTTTGAAGAGGTGATTATTAAAGTTAAAAACACCATCAATGTTAAAACAGGTGATCACGTTATTGTGGGGCTTGAAACCAACCCCATGCTTTTATTAACTTTTTTTTTATATGTCTTTCCAATTATTTCATTAACAATTGGTGCAATTATAGGTAATAGTATTGCACCCTATTTGCACAAAGACCCTTCCCTTGTCTCCATGGTGATAGGATTTCTGTTTTTTGGGCTTTCTTTTTGTCTTATCAGACTGAAAAACAATTCTCTCTCCCAGAAAAAAAGCTTACAGCCTTTTCTTATCAGAAAAAGAGCTGCAAGCGCATCCGAATGTACATTACCATAAAATCATATTTTCCCTTGCCAAAACAACTCCAATATAATATATAGGCTGCGTAGTTGTGGGTTTATCTCATAAACTCAAACCTTTAGATTAAGAGAGAAGTATTATGACATCAAAACGTGACCTGATTATAGCAATATTCTTGATGATCATATTTTTGATCACAGGAATTGTATGCTATGCCTCTTTTACCCCTCCTGTACCTGATAATGAACCAATGCGCATAATGTTTCAAACCAAAGCAGGTAAAGTCTTATTCACCCACTCAGCGCATTCATTTGATTATACATCTGATTGCCTGGATTGCCATCATTTAACAAGCTTTCCTCCAGATTTTGATTGCAGTGGATGCCATTTTAAAGAGGGGGATGCCCTTATGCTTTCAAGGGAAGATGCCTTTCATGACCAGTGTATAGGATGTCACGATGACATGGGTGCAGGTCCTGTGGAATGCAATGAATGTCATTCATTATAACACATTATGGATATTCTTGAAGCTTTTACCAAATAAGGACTTATTATGATTAAACGATCTTTTTTCACACTAACCAAACCAGGATTCAGTTATGATCCAATAGAACCAGATTTGGACAAACCGGAATCAATACCTGTTCCAGACAACCTTATTTTATTATTGAATGAACCAGTTAACCATGCAAAACAATCTTTAATAAAAAAAGGAGCCTTCGTCAAAAAAGGAGAAAAATTATGCTTGTACAGTGAGAGTACAGAATATGTAATTTCTCCTGTAGCAGGATCAATAAGTGATATTGATATTTTCCTTGATGCTCTTGGTAATACATCCACATATCTTGTTATTAAAAAAGATCAAAACAAAAATACAGATACAATAACATATAACTTGAAAAATGACATTACCTCAGCAGATAAATATTTAAGAACTCTACCCGGAGCACCGCCATTCAAAAGCCTTGCATCAAAGGACAACAAAATTAATACCATTGTCATAACCTGCACTGACACAGATCTGCTTGAAACAACCAGCCAGTATGTGGCTTCTCAATTTCCCACTGAAATAAAACAGGGAGCTCAAATATTAAAAAAGCTTACCCGTGTTTCAAGGGTTTGTGTCACAATCCCCAAAGGCTCAAAAATTAAAGCCGGATTTGATACAATGCAGGTATTGGAAACCTCCATTAAATATCCGTCCAACTTGCCTGCAATGATTCTCAAAGATCACCTGAATATAATACTTCCTGCTGGACAGACCCCTGAAGATGTGGGTGTCTGTTTTATCAGTGCAGAAGCTGTCTGCTCTCTTGGCAAAGCCTATGGGACAAAAACAGCCAATTTTGAAAAACACCTGACAATTATTGGGAAAAATGGTAAGAGGCACAGGGTAACAGCATCTATTGGCACCTCCCTTAGTAAGATATTTAAAGTTTTTAATATTCAAATCAATGATGACGACAGAATTATTATAGGCGGCCCAATGCATGGTTCTGCAACTTACACCCTGCACCATCCAGTACAGCCGGATATGAATACGATTATGATCCAGGATAAGGCTGTTATTCAACAGATATCAGACAGTGCATGTATTAATTGCGGGAGATGTGTTCAAATATGCCCGGCCAATATTCCTGTTAATATCCTTGTGAGATATCTTGAAGCGGACCAGTATGAGGATGCTGCTGACAAATATGATCTTGAATCATGTATTGAATGTGGTCTTTGCGCATATGTGTGCACTGCAAAAATCCCACTTTTCCAGCATATCAAACTTGGGAAACATGAACTTGCGACTCTTAAAGCATCAAGCGAAGAATTGGAGACTGCCAATGAATAATTACAAACTAACAGTATCCCATGCTCCTTTCTGGCATGATGGAGATAGTATTTTTAAAATGAATCTCAATATATTGATTGCTCTGCTTCCGGCAGTCATTTTCGGGATTATTCAGTTTGGTGCGCCCGCTGTTGGCGTGCTTGCTCTGTCACTTTCCAGTGCCATGGTCTGGGAATTTACAATGAATATTATCTCCAAGGATAAAATCCGTATCGGAGACCTGGATTCTGCTGTTATAGGGCTTCTTTTCGGCATGATGCTTCCGGCAACTTCCCCATGGTGGCTCGTAATTACAGGAACCTTTGTGGCAGTTGTCATAGGAAAAATAATTTTTGGCGGACTTGGTGCAAACCCTTTTAATCCGGCTCTTGTGGGAATGGCTTTTTTAATGCTTTCCTGGAAGACCTTTTTTGACTTTGATTCTGCATATATAAATTATGATTTTAATTTTACTGCCCTGGCACCTCTGGCAGCCCTTAAATTTCAAGGTGTTTCCGGAATTGACGGTCTGTTTTCTGCCAATGGCCTTCTCATGGGCAAACAGATTGGAGCAATTGGTTCAACCTTTGGACTGGGCTTAATTATCGGTGGTATTTACCTGATCTTAAGGGGATATACACGATGGGAAATCACTGTTTCATTTATTGCAGGAATTATCTTTGCAGCCTGGTGTTTTAACCTTGCAGACCCTGAGAAATATGCAGGCCCCATGATTCATATTTTATCAGGATATACTCTGCTGGGTGCATTTTTCCTTTCCACAGAGAACTCCTCTTCTCCGGTAAACACAATTCCAATGCTTTTATATGGATTTTTTATAGGAGTAATGATTATCCTCATGAGAAATATCGGTGCCTATGCAGATGGTACTGTATTGGCAATCTTGTTGTTCAACCTTGTAAACCCACTCATTGATTCAATTAGACCAAAAGCTTTGGGAAAGGGTATAGACCATGCGTGAAATGATTAGTATGATTGTGGTATTAACTGTTCTGACGGCAGTCTCAGGCGGACTGCTTGCTAAAGTACAATCAAGCACAGAAGTACAGATTGAAAACCAGGTTCTTAAATTTCAAAAAGCACCGGCAATTAAATCCATTTTCCCGGACGTTGCCAATGATCCCATAGCTGACCGATTTACAGTTGAAGCAGATGATATGAAGCTACAGGTTTTTCCAACCAAACTTTCCGACGGTTCAAAAGCTGTTGCCTTTGAAACAAAGGGAACAGGATTTGGAGGCCCTGTAGGGTTGATGGTGGCTGTTAACCTTGACAGTGATAAAGTTATAGATGTAAGAATGACCACCCATGCTGAAACTCCCGGAATAGGAACAAAAGCCAAAGATGATCTTAGTTTTGTTTCCCAGTTTACAGCCCTTCCTGTCATGGATACAAACTTTAATTTAAAAGGCAGTGGAGGGGTAATCGATGCAATATCCGGAGCAACTGTCACTTCAAACGCAATCTGTCTTGCTGCTGTAAATGCAAAAGAAATTTACCAGAAACTGAAACCTGAAATTATCAAACAGATGAAATAAGGATAGATATCGTAGGAGAAATTTAATTATGGCACAATCTCTGGCAAAAGAATTTACAAAAGGACTATGGGCTGAAATGCCTCCTTTCAGGCTGGTTCTCGGACTCTGCCCTGTTCTTGCTGTGACAAAATCAGTAGAAAACGGAATAGGGATGGGAGTTGCAACCACCTTTGTCCTGGTATTCTCCAATCTTCTTGTCTCACTTCTAAGAAATATTATTCCGGCAAAAGTCAGGATAGCCTGTTTCATAGTCATCATAGCCACTTTTGTTACCATTGTGGAATTAATGATGCAGGCATATGCATATCAACTGTTTTTAAAACTTGGTATTTTTATTCCCCTTATTGTTGTGAACTGTATTGTTCTTGGTCGATCAGAAGCCTTTGCCAGTAAAAATGGTCCCATTGTGTCTGTTGCAGATGGACTGGGTATCGGTATTGGATTCACAATGTCTCTTGCTTCCCTGGGCGCAGTCAGGGAATTTCTCGGAAATGGAACCCTTACAATATGGGAAGGTCTTCCAGTTTTTTCAATGGGACCTGATTTTATTCCTTTCAGGTTCATGCTTGAAGCACCTGGTGCTTTTGTTGGTCTTGGTCTTATGCTATTTTTAATGAATCTTATACCTCAAAAATAAAAAGGAGATAAAATAATATGAGTGATCTATTTGTCCTTGCAATAAGCTGTATTTTTATCAACAATATTCTCCTTGCCCAGTTTCTTGGTCAATGCCCTTTTCTTGGAACATCCAAAAAAATGGAAACTGCAGTGGGTATGGGAATGGCAGTTATTTTTGTCCTTGTGATGGCTGGTATTATTACATGGATTGTTGATGTGTATCTTTTAAAGGCGCTTAATGTTGAATACCTGCGGACTGTCTCCTTTATTCTGGTCATTGCATCATTAGTTCAATTTGTTGAAATGTTCCTGAAAAAAAGTATTCCTGCTCTCTATGCCGGTCTTGGAATTTTTCTGCCCCTGATCACCACCAATTGTGCTGTCATGGGTGTTTGTCTTATAAATATTAAAGAAGAGTATTCCTTTCTTCAGGCAGTAATTGCTTCTTTTGCTTACGCGGTCGGATTTGCACTTGCTCTTATATTATTTGCCGGTGTCAGGGAAAGAGTAGATCTTGGCAGAGTACCAAAACCTTTGCAAGACACATCCATTGGTCTTGTAACTGCAGGTATTATTGCTTTGACATTTATGTCATTTAAAGGAATGGTCTAAAAATTTTGAATTTTGAATTTTGAATTCCTAATAAAGGATTTTCCTCTTTTTATAATAGAATTTTTCCTCAATTTAAAATTAAAAACTGATAATTAAGAATTTAAAAGGGTATCATAATAAATTTGATACCCTTTTTTTATTGTGGTATTTTAAATGAATAAAAACATATCAAAAATTATTATTATACTCTTTATTCTATCAGCCATCTTCTCTTCAGGTATTTTTTTCATTTATTCTCAAATATCTTCATTTATTAAAACACCTTTAAATCCATCAGCCAATGAAAAAATATTTATTATAAAACCGGGAGAGAGCCTTAAATCCATTGCTGCAAGCCTTGAAAAAGAATCCATAATATCAAACAACACATATTTTACACTGTTTGCAAAATTCAAAAAAGCAGATAAACAACTTCAGGCCGGTGAATATATTTTAAGTGCCGCAAAGTCCCCCCAACAAATCCTTAGAATACTTCAAAAAGGAAAAGTTAAATTATATAAAATAACCATCCCCGAGGGCTTGAATATAAAGGAAGTGGCTCTTCTTGTTGAAGACACCCTGCTCTGCAATAGAACAAAATTTAAAAACCTTTGCCAAAATAGACCTTTTATTAATTCCTTGGGGATAAAAGCCAAAAGCCTTGAAGGTTATCTTTTCCCAGATACCTATTTTTTTCCAAAAAACGTTTCCTGTAAAAAAATAATAGCCACAATGGTTGAACACTTTAAAAAAATTTTCACAAAGGAGTGGCAACTTAAGGCTCAGAAGATGGGTTTTTCAGTCCATGATATTGTTATCCTTGCATCAATTATTGAAAAAGAGACAGGAGATGCCTCGGAGAGGCCAATAATTGCTTCAGTATTTCATAATCGATTGAAAAAGAACATGCGTCTTGAAAGCGATCCAACTGTCATCTATGGCATAAAAAATTTTGACGGCAATATTACAAAAAAACATCTTAAAATGCTGACCCCCTATAACACATATAAAATCAAGGGGCTTCCAATTGGGCCCATTGCAAACCCTGGTGCATTATCATTGCAGGCAGCATTAAACCCTGCCGTAACACCTTATCTTTTCTTTGTTTCAAAAAAAGACACTACCCATAAATTTTCAAAAACCATCAGGGAACATAATAAGGCTGTCAAAAAATATCAACTCCGATAATCCCCTCCTACCTACTCCTCCTATTTTTAAATCAACGCCTGGTCAAACAGAGTGTTTAAACCTTAAATTGATCCACTGTTTTATTTAGTTCTTCTGCTAACTGGCTTAAGTCATCTGCACTTGTTTGAACATCTGTACTACTATCCGACATCTGGCTTGAAGAGTGATTTACATCTGTTATATCTGTTGTTATCTCATCTGCAAGGATTGAGCTTTGATTTACACTCTCGGTTATTTCCTGAATCCCCTGGGCTGCCTGGCTGACATTGGTAGCTATCTCTTTTGTGGTGACAGACTGTTCTTCCACGGCCGCAGCAACTGTGTCCACCATCTCATTTACACTATTGATTGCATCAGCTATCTCCTTAACCTCAAGCACAGTCTCATTTGTTGAATCTTGAATATTCTCAATTTTTTCCTTAATTTCATATGTTGCCTGTGCTGTCTGCTGGGCCAGGTTTTTGATTTCGCCTGCTACAACTGCAAAGCCTTTGCCTGCTTCCCCTGCACGGGCTGCTTCAATTGTAGCATTTAATGCAAGAAGGTTTGTTTGTTCTGAAATATCGGTAATTGTTTCCACTACCTTTCCAATAACCTGTGCCGATGAACTTAGATTCTTTATATTGTCAGATGTTTTATTTGTTCTCTCAACAGCATTATTGCTTGTAATACGAGTTTTTTCAGTATTTTGTGCAATTTCATTAACTGTTGCTGTCATCTCTTCAGCGGCTGCAGAGACCATATTTATATTTGTTGCAGACTGTTCCACTGCTGCTGCCACAGATGAAGTATTAGAGTTCATTTTTTGGGCTGCAGCTGCAACTGAATCAGATTTATCTGACATTATATCTGCATCATCAGACATCTGCCCGGAGATGGTTGAAAGTTCGCTGGAAGAGTTGTCAAGTTTTGCACAATTTTTAGCTATATCACTTATTATACCCTGCAGTTTATCAACAAACAGATTAAACCATTTGCCAAGCCTGCCCATCTCATTTTGTGCTGAATCATCAAGCCGTAATGTCAGATCCCCTTCTCCCTGGGCAATATCCTGCAATATTGCAATGGCTTTATTAAGAGGTCGTGTAATTAAACCTGAAATAATTATCCCTATTGTAAGGGCAAGAACAAAGGCTACAATCACAAAAACAACCTGAACATACTTGGATTTATCAATGAGCTTTGTACTTGAAGCCATGGTTGCAGCAACACTGGAGGACAATTGTCGGCCATTTACAAGAACAGAGTTTTCAACCTTATTTATCAACCCTACAATCTCTTTTGACTTATTGTTCAACTCTCCAACAGCTTTAATCTCATCTTTTTTGGCTTGAACCATTTTTTCAAAAAAGGAGGAGAATTCTTTTACCTGCCCAAGCATATCCTCTGTGATCTGACCTTCAGGCAATTCAACAAATTCACTGTTTATCCTGCCTTTATGCTGAATAATTTTTGCTTTTGCACTGTCCAGAGATGTTAGATTTTTTGCAGTAAAAATATCATTAATCATGGCCAGCTGCCTGTTAGATTTGGACTGGATATTCATTGCTGCCCGAACCGATGAAATAGACATTTCAGATACCATCATCATTTCATCCATCCTGTCGCCTATTCCAGTTTCAGAAAAGATCTTATCAATACTGTCTGCACTGTTGGAAAGCAGATCCTGATTCTGCATCAATTTTGCAAAACTATTTTTAACCGAGCTGATTTCCTCTTCAATTGCAGCAACAGATGCATCCACACTTGCATCCACAGAATCTACAGTAAGCTTGGTAAGCTTTTTCAAAATTACGATATTTGTTTCCAAAAGTTGGTTTAATCTCTTTAAAGACAATACCTGATTTTGTTTGTATTCAACAAGCTCTTTTGTTGCCAGAGTAATTTGCTGCATCTCTTTAGATGCTGAATCAGGTTTTTGGCTCATTGTTGACAGAGTGGTTTTTATTTTCTCTAACTCTTCCAGATTTATATCACCCAGAATTTGAGTAATCATTTTACGTATGGGAATAAGTTGCTGTATGCTATTATTTTGAATGGATATATTCTCAGTTACATCAGCAGTTGTATTGGTCATGGCACTCATTATGCGGGAGAGAGAGAAGACTCCGGCGCCACCTGAAATACCGGTGAGAATAGCACATATCAAAAATCCGCCGATCAATTGTACCTTTAAAGAAGTTTTAGACAAAAAAGACACGATTTATACCCTCCTTTGAAAATTATAATATAGAATCATATATGGTTCAAAGACACCTGCATATTTATTGCAATTACAGATTTTATTTTTCAGTGGTATTGATAGTTTATTGCAAAATTATTGAAATCAATCAAGAGAAGATTGTATTTTTTACTTTCATTGTTCAAAAGTATTGATTTATTTGATTAAAATATCTATAAATATAGGAAGTTTATTATATTTTAGATAAAATTTAACCTTTTTATTATAAATTTTGGATAATGGCAAAAAAAAATATATTTGAAACAATAAAACAATCTAATAACCTTCCACAATTACCACAGGTCATGGTAAAGCTCATCAAAGCCTGCAATAGTGACCAAACAAAAATTGAAGAATTGATACAAATTATCTCCATTGATCCTGGCTTAACTTCTAAACTCATACAGATTATAGGCTCCCCCTATATAAATCTACCAAAAGAAGTCAACAGTATCAAAACTGCTGTTGTATATCTTGGCATGGATACCATTAGAAATATCGCCATAAGTACATCAGCAATGCATTTTTTTAAAATTGCGAAATCAGTTCCTGAATTTAATATCAATAAATTCTGGTACCACTCTTATAAATGCGGGGTTATAGCCAGGACAATGGCTGAAGAGGAAAACCTGGCCAATCCCGATGAATTTTTTCTGGCAGGTTTGCTCCATGATATCGGCAGGCTGGTACTGCTGGAAAATTTTCCCGATGAATATCAAGAAATCCTAAAAACCAATTCCACTGAAAACCAGATCCTTGCTGCTGAATTAGAAGAATTTGATACTGATACTGCGCAAATAAGTGCCTGGATCTTTAAACAGTGGGATTTAAACCCTCTGCTTGCAGACTCTGTTTTATTTATCAATGAAAGTATTGAACAGATTGAAAGCGCCCTCTCCCATGTAAAAATTATCTTTATTTCAAATTTGCTGGCACGCCAGGATACAGTTGAAAAAGCATCAGATATCATCTCTTTGACAGACATCTCTGAATCAAGACTTACAGAACTAGTCAAAAGTGCAGAAGAAGAAGTGCAGACCATGGCCAAAAGCCTTGGCATAAATATGGATGATACCTTAGATACAAGGTCTGAAGAGCAATTATCATCCCAGATAAAAGATCTGTCCCTGTTTTATGGTACTCTGCAAAACCTGCTGCATGCAAAAGAGATTGATTCAATTTTTAACATAACCCAAAACGGCTTTAAAATTATCTTTAATATTCCCAGAATGTTTTATTTTATGCTTGATGAGAAAAAAAAATTTTTAACTGGATTTTCGCATAAATATGATAAAGCCCATAACATTATCAAAAACATTGCTCTGCCAGTTACAAGAGGGACAAGCCTTATCGTAAAATGTGTCAAAGAGCAAAAGGTTCTAAACAGCTTAAATAAAAAGAGAGATCAAAAGCCTGCAATTTCTGACACACAGATCATCAGACTGCTTGAAACAAAAGGATTTTATTGTATTCCCATATCTTCATCAGATACTACAATTGGTGTAATGGTATTAGGGGTTGATAAAACCATCGCAAAAGCCCTTGAAGATAATCAGGAGTTAGTAAAACTTTTTTCAAAACAGACCAGTGTCTGTATTCAAAATATCAGGTACTATAATGATTATGCCAGCAATATCCATGAAAAAAAGATGCAGGCCTACTCCACCATGACAGACAAGATTATCCATGAGATAAACAACCCGATTGCAATTATTAAAAATTATATTGAAACCCTTGGTTTGAAACTGCCGGACAAACATCCTGCCCAGGAAGAACTTGTGGTGATCAACGAAGAGATGAGCCGGGTTGCAGGTTTGTTAAGCAGGCTTAGAAGTTTCTCAAGCCCAACCATTGAAGGATTTGAATTTGTAGATATTAATACTCTTTGTAAAAGCATATTTGAAATTTTACAAAAATCCATACTTTTACCAAGACAGATTGAAGCATCCATCAACCTTGACCCTGAAATCCCCAAAATTAAAACCGACCAGAATGGAATAAAACAGATTTTTATCAATCTGGTGAAAAATGCAGCAGAAGCCCTGAGTTCAAGCAGTGTTCAAGATGGTAAAATTACAATCTCCACACGGTTTGTATCAAATTCAGCAAAAATACTGATTGACGAAAAAAAACGGATCCCGGGAAATATTGAATTAGAGATTGCAGACAATGGACCGGGGATTGATGAAAAATTAAAAAAGACACTGTTTGAACCCTATACAACAACAAAAGATAAAACTTCCAATTCAGGCCTTGGTCTCTCCATTGTCCACTCCATTGTAAAAGAGTTAAATGGGAAAATTGCCTGCGAAACCAAACCTGGCACCGGAACAAGTTTTATCATAACTTTGCCGGTTAATTCGTCAAAAAAAAATATTAGGTAAAGGTTGTAAAAATTGCAGAATACAACAATAACAAAAATGGTTGAGCCTTTAAAAACCGGTGAGCTTCTTGTAAAAGAAGGTCTAATAAGCCTTGGAGATATTGATTTAGCACTCTCCATCCAGGAAGAGAAAAATCAATCTTTAAACCTGAACAGACCCAGGCTTCTTGGAATGATTTTATGCAACTTGAACCTGATAACACCAACGGACAATTATTACGTTCTTCACAAGTACAATAAACTGATGTCAATTCAATCAACATTGATTGAAAACAGCATGCTTTCAAAAGATCTGGTGTTAAAAACACAACAGGAGTCCCAACAGCATGACATCCCGTTTATAAGCTGCCTTCTTAAGCCAGGCCGTATTTCAACCACAAAGATGCAGCAACTGTTATTTGATTTATTCCATATACCCTTTAGATCCATCTCTGATTTTATTTTTAGTCAGAAAGATAGAAAACAGCTTATTCAGATATTAGATCAAGACAACTCCAGAGAAAACAGAATTATACCACTGGTTTTAAAGGATAATACCATATTATTCGGCATTACAGACCCACAAAATATACTATTCATAGGAAGATTAAATGATCAATTCCCCCAATACAGGTTTAAAACACTGTTCATCCCTTTTTCAGATTATTTAAATGTTTCAAAAACAATATATGATTCCAATATAAAATCTGCACCTTTAGTAAAAGAAAAATCCTTAGACCTCTCTCTGCTTTTAAATTTTAAAACATCCATTAAAAACCCTGAAACAGATAATAAATCCATTGAAACACTGTATGAGCGCTACGAATTGTTGCGGCTATTGAGTGGGAATACAAAACGGGAGAATCATTTAAATGAGTTTAACACCTTTATTATGCACTCCCATAAAACCATTACTGCACAATATAAAAATCAAAATATTGAATTCTCCTTGAAAAAACAGGGCAGGAGTGTCAAACTAATTGCATTTCCCCTATAACAGGTAAAACATCATTATGGCAAGAATAATTACAATCACCAGTGGCAAAGGCGGTGTAGGAAAAACCAGCATCAGTCTTAATTTATCTTTGTCTCTTGCATCAAAAGGATATAAAGTATGTCTGTTTGATGCTGACCTTGGCCTTGCCAATGTTAATATTCTGACAGGCATATACCCGAAAAAAGATCTTGAGCATGTGATTAGCGGGCAATTTAATTTAAATGACATCATTATCAAAGATTTCCAGGGAATAGATATTATCCCTGGCAGCTCTGGCGTTAAAAAAATTGCAGATCTTACCCAGACACAGACTGGCACCCTTATCAGTGCATTCTTAGATCTTGAAGAATATGATTATTTTATCTTTGATACTTCAGCCGGAATCTCTTCCCAGGTTCTGTCATTCTGCATGGCATCCCATGAAATTATTCTCATTGCAACCTGTGAGCCAACATCGCTTACCGATGCATATTCCATGCTCAAGGTGTTATCAAAATATGGATATGACTGTCCTGTCAAAATTGTTATTAACCAGGTGAAATCCGGCAGGGCTGCCCAAAAAGCATATACCCAGTTAAAGGATACTGTAAATAAATTTCTCCTGCTTAAAGTGCTGCCTCTGGGAATTATGGCATCGGACAAAAACGTCAGAGCTGCTGTCATATCACAAACCCCGTTCTTCATGCTTTTTCCCGATACAATTGCTTCAAAGTGTATAAATTCCATTTCAAAGAAATTAATAGAAAGCCCAGGGATTTATGGCGATATACCCCTTGAGTTATTCTGGGACAAGTGTCTATCCTTTCTTGACAGACATCGTAAACCCAAAAAAGAGCCTGTCTCTTTTGAAAAACCGGATATAAAACCAGGCAAAGAATCAGACAATAAAGATAAAACTGACGAGCTGAAAATCAGCCAGGGATTTAAAAAAACACTCTCCCGTATTGAATCAAGGCTCTCTTTTCTGACAAAAGAGGTGGAAGAGATAAAAAAACTTCTCAAAAAAGATAAAAAAACGCAAGCCCCGCCTGAAGCAAAAGAGATATCCCTTGATTTTGAATCCTGGCTTAAAAAAGAGTCTTAAAGAGGATACTTTGTGAAATCCACTGCCCTTGAGGTTAATCTATCTGACACAAAAACCGATGTTGTAATTGATCCTGAGTATCAGGTTCTCCTTGATATTGTTTCATCCTATGTTGGAATCTTCAACAGGATGAATATTTTTTTGCAAGAGTTATCCCATCCCTACAAAAACTGGGAGTTTATTGTCAGTGAAGCAAGGCATTTTTCTTTGCAGAACTTTCATCTGTATAAAGGTCATACAGATGGTGATAAAGCTTTGGCTGTTTTTGTTGATATCTTTCTCAAAGCTTTTGAATCAGATTCAAATTT
>JAOZRI010000278.1 GCA_029940235.1 Desulfobacula sp.
TTATTTCACCTACACTGGTCGAGGTCGGCCGGCATTTAAATATTGAATTAATAACATATTCTGACATTGAATCCATTGAAGGCTCTGCAGGAAACTTCAAGGTAAAAATCAAAAAACGGGCAAGAAGTATTATTACAGACCGCTGTACTGGCTGCGGTGAATGTGTGGAGAGCTGTCCCGTTACCCAGCAGACAATTGCAGCATGATGCCTCACTGTTTTTTTAGACAATTTTATAAAAACTTAATTTGGATTGGTATTTTTATATGAAAGAGCCAATTTTACAACTTTTTCATATTTTGGCTTCTGCCCTTCAGGGTGTGTGTACCCTTAGGGTATTGTATGATGATTAACCAGATCCGCCGCATGGCGGTTAATTAAAAGGTCTTTTTATGGCAGATAATATAAAAATTGAATGGGATAAAATCCATAATATAATTGATAAATATAATTCAAATCCGGAAAACCTGCTCATGATTATGCAGGATATAACACATATGTATAATTATGTACCTCCGGAAATTCTACCTTTAATACAGAAAAAACTCAATGTTGATGAGAGTCTTATTTACTCAGTGGCAACCTTTTACAAAACCATATCACTTGAACCCCGTGGCAAGCATATTGTTAATGTATGCACAGGTACAGCCTGTCATATTCTCGGGGCACAAAAGATTATGGATGCCTATAAAGAAAAATTAAACATTGAAGAAGGAGAGACAACAAAAGATGGTATGTTTTCCCTTGAGGGTGTCCGCTGTATTGGATGCTGTGCTTCAGGGCCTGTTATTACCGTTGACAATGAAATCCATGGCGGTCTTGATCAATCTAAAGCTCTTAAAGTGATTGGAACTTATGAACAACCTTCTGAAAAATGTGCAGTAAAAGAGGAGGGTTAAACTATACTAATGGATAAACTTAAGACTATTAAAGCACTTGAAGAGTATAAAAACTCAATAACAAAAACAAGAATAAGTGAAAACAGAAGACAGATTTCTCTCTGTTCAGGGTCCGGGTGTGGAGCATATGGAACTTCCGGTGTATATGATGAATTGATCAAAGAACTTGAAAAGCATGAAATTGCAGACAAGTTTGATGTGAAGCTTACAGGATGTCATGGATTTTGTGAAAAAGGCCCCATCATGATCATCCATCCTGAAGGGATCTTTTACTCCCAGCTCAAAAAAGAGTACATGGCTGATATTGTCGAAAAAACTCTTAAAAACGGTGAATTAATAAAAGCACGGCTATTTAAAATTCAGGCAACCAAGAAAAAGGTTTCCCTGGAAAAAGATATACCTTTTTACAACCTTCAAAAGAGAATTATCCTTGGTAACAATGCTCTGATTGATCCCACAAACATGGATGATTACATACAGGTAGATGGTTATAAAGCTCTTGCAAAAGCTCTTTCCGACATGACACCTCAAGATATTCTTGAAGAGATAAATGCTTCAAAATTAAGGGGCCGTGGCGGTGGTGGCTTTCCTGCCGGTATTAAATGGAAAACCTGTGCTAAATTCAGAGGTGAAAAATTTGTAATCTGTAATGCAGATGAGGGAGATCCTGGAGCATACATGGATCGAAGTATTCTTGAGGGTAACCCACACAGTGTAGTGGAAGGCATGATCTTAGGTGGTCTTGCCATGGGTTCAAGCCAGGGATATGTTTATGTTCGCCATGAATACCCGCTTGCAGTTAAAAATCTTACCATGGCAATTGATTCAGCAAGAGAATATGGATTTCTTGGTAAAAAAATTCTTGGTACTGATTTTAACTTTGACATTACAATAAGCAGGGGCGGCGGAGCTTTTGTCTGTGGTGAATCAACCGCACTAATGGCATCCCTTGAAGGAAAACCAGGAAGACCAAGAGCCAAATATGTTCATACAGTTGAAAAAGGATTCAGAGAAAGTCCCACCTGTCTTAATAATGTTGAAACATGGGCAAACGTTTCAACAATTATCAACAAAGGTTCAAAATGGTTTACAAGTATTGGTACTGAAAACAGCAAGGGCACTAAAATTTTCTCTCTTGTGGGAAAAGTTGTAAATACCGGTCTTGTTGAAGTTCCAATGGGAACAAGTCTTAAAACCATTATCTTTGATATAGGCGGCGGTATTCCAAAAAAGAAAAAATTTAAAGCTGTCCAGACAGGCGGGCCTTCAGGAGGATGTATCCCTGAAGCACATCTTGATCTTGGAGTTGACTTTGATGAACTTTCCAAGGTTGGTTCCATCATGGGATCAGGCGGTATGATTGTCATGGACCAAGATACCTGCATGGTTGAAGTTGCAAGATATTTTGTTGAATTTTTGCAGGATGAATCATGTGGTCAGTGTAATCCATGTCGTGAAGGTTTAAAACAGATGCTTGCCATCCTCACTGGAATCTGCGAAGGAAATGGTAAAGAGGGAGATATTGAACTGCTTGAAAAAATCGGGACAATGGTGGAAAGATTCTCTTTATGTGGTCTTGGCACTTCTGCTCCCAATCCTGTTTTATCAACCATCCACTATTTCAGAGATGAATATGAAGCTCATATAAAAGACAAAAAATGTCCGGCAGGAGTCTGCAAACCTCTTTTTGATTACGAGATTGACAAAGACAAATGTACAGGATGTACTCTTTGTGCAAGAAAATGCCCCCATGATGCCATAACAGGTGCTAAAAAAGAGCCGCATTTGCTGGATATGGAAAAATGCGTTAAATGTGGAATATGCTATGACAATTGTAAATTTGATGCCATTGCCATCAAGTAGAGGTGATATCCAATATGAAAATTAAACAGATAAATTTTAAAATAAATGATAAAGCAGTCCAGGGTGAAGAGGGTCAGTATGTCCTTGAAGTAGCCAGGAAATACGGGATAATAATCCCCACTCTCTGCCATCACAAAGCCCTTGATCCGGCAGGAATGTGCCGTATATGTACTGTGGAGCTTTTTGACGGCAGAAGAACAAAGTTTGTTACTGCATGCAACTATCCAATATGGGAAGGCATGGAGATTAAAACAGATACTGAGGCTGTCCATGAGGGACGTAAACTCATAGTTGAAATGCTTTTTGCCAGATGCCCTGAAGTTCCATTATTAAAAAAGCTGGCCAAAGAATACAATATTGATAAGCCCATCTTTGAAATTGAAGATGATGACTGTATTCTGTGTGGACTTTGTACAAGAATGTGTGAAAAAATGGGTAATAAGGCTATCACTCTTACAGGCCGTGGCGTTGACCTCAAGGTTGATACTCCTTTTGGTATTCAGGGTGATGTCTGTATGGCATGCGGTGCCTGTACGTCGGTTTGTCCAACTGGTCACATAACTCTTGAGAAAATCAAGAATGAAATCACAAAAAAGAATCCTTTTATTATTCCTTCTGAATATGAAGTGGGTCTTAAAGGCAGAAAACCTATTTATGTGCCCTATGCCCAGGCAGTACCCAATACTCCTGCCATTGACCGTGATGTATGCATGCACTTTAAAACAGGAGAATGCCAGGTTTGTTCCGATGTCTGCCAGATGGATGCCATTGACCACACAATGGAAGATGAAACCATAGAGATTGATGCAGGTGCTGTTGTTTTAACTCCCGGGTTTGAACCCTTTGATCCTTCTAAATTTGACAATTATGGTTATATAAATCATCCCAATGTAATGACTGCCATGGAGTTTGAACGTATTCTTTCTGCATCAGGCCCCACAAGTGGACATCTCACAA
>JAOZRI010000279.1:0-1225 GCA_029940235.1 Desulfobacula sp.
GGAATAGTACAACCCTGATCCAGTAATTGAGAAACTGCAGAAACTCCTGCCTTAGATAATTTCATTTTTCTGCTTATATGATTAATCATCTCCATGACCATACTAATAAACCATTCAACACTCTTATACAAACTTATTCATAAAATTTAATACAGAACCTCAATTTTTTCCCGATATTACTAAAACAGTACAAACGACCTCTCTGTTGGAGAGTCTTGAAAATTATATAAAAAAAGTATATCTTAAATTTTGAGTGTTTTATAATATTGGGTGTCATTATTACTAAGAATTAAAAAATTATTATTAACTCTTGCAGGAGATCATATAGATGAAAAAATTTATTTTCACATTTTTAAGCATATTGTTAATCATGGGTCTTTTTTCCTGTTCCACCATGCAAACCAGGCAGGGAAGTGGTACTGCTATTGGAGTTGGTGTTGGAGCAGGTGTTGGAGCTATTCTCGGCCAGGTCATTGGAGGGGATACAGAATCAACCCTGATTGGAGCAGGGATTGGAGCTGCCTTGGGAGGCCTTGCCGGAAACCAGATTGGGCGTTATATGGACCTGCAGGAACAAGACTTAAGAAATGCCATAGCTGCCTCAGAAGCTGCCAGTATCAGGCGTGAAGAGGATATTTTAAGGGCAACTTTTAAGGGAGAAGCATATTTTGATTATAACTCAAGCCAGCTCAAACCAGGTGCCTTTGCTGAGCTTAGAAGGATAGCTGATATTTTAAATAAATATCCCCAGACAACCATAGAAATTGGAGGTCATACAGATACAAGGGGTACAGAACAATACAACCAGATGCTCTCTTCAAGAAGAGCTGAATCAGTAAAAAATGCATTAATACAAAATGGAGTATCCCCTGCAAGGATGGTAGCCATAGGTTATGGTGAGTCACGTCCCATATCATCAAGTCATGCGGTCAATCGACGAGTTGAGATTATTATTGCTCCAATCAGACAAGTCTGATTGGATGGTTCCACCTTTAATTTTGACTCATATGTTTTGGTTTTTATTTAAAAGCATGGCGCAGAATGTGTACTCCATAGCTTCTCAAAATATCGCGGCTCTGGGCTGATTCTAAAACTGCCTGGTCATTGACTTGAGTGATACTTGTACTGCCTCCTGATTGTGCAGAAGGAAATTTTGTCACATAGTATGGCTTCTGATATGGATAAAAACACTCTCAAAAGGCATCAGGAAAAACTGGAACAGGCA
>JAOZRI010000279.1:1325-3712 GCA_029940235.1 Desulfobacula sp.
CTTGTAAAAATTGTGCCTGTCTGGTTTTGGTTGAATCAGCCATTTTTCAAAAGCTCTGTCAATCGTGGTATAATTTTTAATACGTCTGATTTAGCATAATAGTCACAATTGGACATTATTGCTGCATTTTCATCTCTATTTATGGCAATTATCATCCTGGAAGTTTTCATACCGGCAAAATGCTGGATAGATCCTGAGATACCGCAGGCAATATACACTTTTGGACTTACTTTTTCTCCGGTCTGCCCCACCTGCATGGAATATGGAACCCATCCCTCATCTACAGCAACCCTTGATGCACCAAGGGCAGCATTAAGCCTTTCAGCACATTTTGAAATAAGATTAAAATTTTCTGAATTTTGCATCCCCCTTCCTCCGGCAATAATTATATCTGCCTCTGCAAGGTTGATGTTTGCGCTCTTGTCATTTTTCCCAGTTTTAATGACTTTGAGTTTTGTTGCAACAAGATCAGTACCATCAAATTTTAAAATTCTGGCAGATGCCTGTGCCATGACAGGTTCAACAGCATTGGGTCTTATACCAAATATCAAAGTCTCTCCTGCTGTTTTTATTGTGGCAATGGCTTTGCCTGAATAGTGAGATGTTTTTGCAAGAAAATTTTCAAGGTCAACATGAATACAATCCATGACAAGAGGAGCATCAAGCTGTGCTGCCGCTCTTGGTAAAAGATCTTTGCCCATGGGTGTAGAAAGACCTAAAACAGCATGGATATTGAAATCTTTTACAGCATTGACCATGGCTTTTGCTCTTACAGCAGGATTGTTCTGATGTTCTGGGGCAAGAACCACATTAACAAGATTGGTAATGCCAAAAGATTCCAGCTCTGATTTTAAATCTTTTATCTCTGCATTAAAAACAAAGGCAAAAAGTTCACAATTTTTCTGCCTTGCAAGGGTAATCATTCCAAAACAGATTGCTTTGACTTCGCTTTTGTCTAATTCT
This sequence comes from Desulfobacula sp., assembly GCA_029940235.1. GTDB lineage: Bacteria > Desulfobacterota > Desulfobacteria > Desulfobacterales > Desulfobacteraceae > Desulfobacula. Next base: position 2,289 of record JAOZRI010000279.1, read on the forward strand.
TCTGCATCTGATTCCCTGATATCAGTTTCAATGATAATACCGATATTTTTCATGATATCACCTTTGCTTCTTGTTTCAGGATTTGAACTATCTGCTCTGCAATTTGTCCTGCATCTCCTTTTATCTCTACAGGATTTCGTTTTTGCTGTAAAGGTTCAAGTTTTACAATGGTCATGGAAGCTGAAGAGTCTTCAATATTCAAATCAGCCAAAGCAATCTTTTTAATTATCTTTTTTCTTGCTTTAACAATATCGGGAAAAGTCGGATATTTTGGAGTATTTAAGCCTTTGCCTGCACCAATGACACAGGGTAAAGACATTTGATAAGTGTTGACAATACCGCCGGAAAGCTCATGATCAACAATTGCATGACCATCTTCAATCTCAAGTTTGACAATACTGTTTGCAACGGAAAAATCAAATAATGCTCCAAGGCGGAACATTGTCTGCATCCCTTCAGTATCAATGGATTCCTTGCCGGTTAAAATCAAATCAACAGTTCCATCCTGGTCAATGGCAGCTTTCAGGGCTTTTGCTGTAAAAATGCTGTCATGGTTTTCGCTGGTTTGTATGAGAATGCCTCTATCTGCACCCATAGCCAAAGCAGATTGCAATGTGTTTTGTGCATCATCCGGACCAAGACAAACTGCAATAACTTCACTATTGGGTATTCCTTCTTCTGTTTTGCTGTCCCTGATCTTGGTTGCTTGAGTTATTGCATGCTCATCAAAGGGATTTAATAAAAAAGTTATATTTTTATCAATGCCAGTATCATCAATAATGGTGATACTGGCAGCCGAATCAGGAACATGTTTGACACAGACATATATTTGCATTGGGTTTATCCATTTACAGAAAAAGAGGAGTTGTAATTAATCTCTCTTTTCCTTGAGAAAAAACCAACATCTGTTTTTCTGTCAATAAATTTAAATTGATACTGGAAAGGTTCATTATCGTGATCCAGGCCTTTTTCGCAGGCATCTATCAGCTCTGCCATCATGCGCCCGACAACAGGAGCATTTTTGTACTGGTTGCCTGAGGTTCCAATTGCCATATAAAATCCCGGCAGATCAGATTTATCATAAACAGGGATCCAGTCATCGGAACAGTCATAAAGATCAACAACACCTTTGGGCTGATTTGGTACAGACAGAGAGGGAATTCTTTTGCCAAGCCTGTAACACTGTGCTTTCCACTGTTCTTTGGTTAAAACATTATCTTTGCCGTGACCACCTTTACCTGCATAAAAATCATCCGGGTCGACCCACTCCTGGGGATCACACTCTGGATCTTCACTTCCAATGAGAAACATATTTCCGACTTCCGGGCGCACATAACAGCCGATATCACCATCTGACATATGATAACCGTCATTAAGATAATCATAATCATCAGGAGAAGGGCAGTACATAACTTCATGGCGAA
>JAOZRI010000280.1 GCA_029940235.1 Desulfobacula sp.
CCATCAGTTTAATTCTGTTGAAGTGATAATGAGTGACTGTTAAAAGGAATCTAATAATTTAGAATGTTTAATCAAGAAAAAATACTTGCAATTATTCCTGCCAGGGGTGGTTCAAAAGGAGTGCTGCGAAAAAACATTAAACCGGCTGGAGGCAGACCCCTCATAGCCTGGATAATTGAAGCGGCAAAGAAATCCCGATATATTGATCGTTTGATTCTCTCTTCCGACGATAGTGATATAATAAGTGTTGCCCAACAATATGGATGTGATGTTCCCTTTGTCCGTCCGTCTGATCTTGCCCGGGATAATAGTTCTGCATCTGATGTTGTTTTACATGCAATTGATGAAATCCCGGAATATGATTATGTTATGCTTTTGCAGCCCACTTCTCCTTTGACTGTTACCAAAGATATTGATGGATGCATTGAATCCTGTATTAACTCCGGTGCAAAATCTACAGTCTCTGTAACTGAACCTGATAAAAGCCCTTACTGGATGTTTAATATGGAAAAAGATAACAGGCTTGTGCCTGTGCTTGAAGAAAGATATTTAAACATGCGAAGGCAGGATCTTCCTCTGGTATATATACCTACTGGTGCAATCTATATTGCCCAAGTCAAATGGTTTTTAAAAAACAGATCTTTTTATGGCAGTTCAACCTTGGGTTTTTTTATCCCGCAGGAGCGCTCTTTGGATATAGATTCCGAGCTTGATTTTAAACTGTTTGAAGCGATCATTGCTAAGGATAATAATATTGTTTAGCCATATATTCCAATCAAGTATATAATATTGTAACCCAAGATTGATATCTGTTAGTTGTATCATAAAGATAGCTCTTGTCTGAATTTTTTTCTACAAATATACTTTTTTTCTGTGGGCAATACGAATAATGGTAATTAATAATAAATTCCCTTCTTTCAGGTAGATAATCCTGAAGTTTCCTGCTCTTTTGCGAAATTTACCTTTATGTCGACCTTTTAGGGATTTGTCTTTATGAAATTGCCCCTTTTGCAATGCAATTATTTTCTTTGCAACCAGGGCTCTATCTTTAGCCTGTAACGCAAGAAACTCTTTTTCTGCTTCAGGTTCAAATCCAATTTTATACATCAATACCTGCCCTGATAAAGACCGTTTCAAGGGGAATTACCTTGGTTTCACCTTTTTTCAGGGCATCAATTCTTTTGTCCGCCACCATTTCATCTAATTTATCAAAATACAGGTCTATCGCCTTTTCAATTAAACTTGTCCTGGTTTTTTTTAACTCCCTGGCATAGTCATCCAGAGAATTCAACATCTCTTTTTCAAGTCTTATGTTAATTGCTGGTTTCATTTGATTGCCTTTTTAAAAAATTTCTTGTTTGTGTTGACAAATGTAGTGCAAAATTTTCTTTTTGTCAAGTTTACAGGATGCTGGTTAAAAGGATGTCATCCAATTCAAATGCACAACAAGTAAGCCTGTTGTTAATCAATTAATTCATCAGCATGAAAATTGCGGGATGCTCTCTTGCCGATTATATCATCCCAAAGCATGGGGCTGATTCCTGTCCCAGGTCTTTTTGCCGTTAGATTGGTTTCTGAAAATATTTCTCCTTTTGAAATATCCTTTGCTGCCATAATACTTTTCCTTACAACTGCAATATTAGGCTTTTCCGAGGCGGATGGCTCTTTTATTCCATTACCAAGTGCCATTTTAATATTTTTTATGGCCTGGACCATTTGCTGCAGCTCTTTAGGTTCGAGAGATGCATTGTGATCAGGGCCTTCCATTGTATTGTCCAATGTAAAATGTTTTTCAATAACTTTTGCACCCAGTGCAGCAGCGGCAATGGCAACTTCAATACCTTGTGTGTGGTCAGAATATCCTACCTTGACACTGGGGAAGACAGATTTCATTGTTTTCATGGCATTTAGATTGACATCTAACATGGGGGTTGGATATTCAGTGTTGCAGTGGAGAATTGTAATATTTTTTTGAAGGGTTCCGGCTGTTGTAAGTATATCTAATGCCGTTTTGATTTCTTTAATGGTTGCCATGCCGGTGGAGAGAATGATCTCTTTTCTCAAACTGCCGATCTTTCTTAAATAAGGGAGATTTGTAATTTCACCCGAAGGGATTTTAAAGATACTTAAATTTAATTTTTCAAGCAGATCAATTCCCTTGAGATCAAAGGGGCTTGATAAAAACATGATGGAGTTTTTTTCGCAATGTTCAATAAGAATTTCATGCATGTCTCGGTCAAGTTCGAGGCGTTTGATCATTTCAAATTGTGATTCGCTGGAATTAGTTGTTTTAAGCTGGTACTCAGCTTTGGGAGCTATTTTAGATACAAGGTCTCTGGCTTTAAAGGTCTGGAATTTTACGGCATCAGCACCCGCCTTAGCAGCTTTTTCAACCATTTTTTTTGCAATACTCAGCGATCCGTTATGGTTAACACCCGCCTCGGCTATGATGAATGTTTTGTTCACAAAATTCACTCCATTTAAGATTTTTCAAGTCGCACTTTTTTTTACGCTGCTGGATATGTATTGTATCAAAGACGAAACATACTATTGCTATATATTATAAATGTCAGTTTTAAACATGGAAAGGTTATCAGGGCTTGAATACCATTTAATACAGTGTTCAAGGCCTTTTTTAAATCCGTCTATACCAGAATATTCTGGTTTCCATTTTGTTATTTTTGTTATTTTGGTGTTATCTGCCCATAGTCGGTTAACCTCACTTTTTTCAGGTCGCAATCTTTTTTTTTCTGAAATAATTTCAATATTTTTATCCATGAGATCAGCAATTATTTTTGCAGTATCATTGATGGATATCTCATAATTACTGCCGGCATTAAGGGTTTCGCCTATTGTATTGTCAGATTCAGCAATTTTGATAAATGCTTCTGTAATATCATCCACAAAGTTAAAATCCCGTGTGGGGCTAAGTGCACCGAGCTTTATTTTTGTATTGCCTGCGGCTATCTGGGTGATTAATGTGGGGATTACTGCACGCAGAGATTGTCTTGGACCATAGGTGTTAAAAGGTCGGATTGTTGAAACAGGTGTGTCAAAAGATGTAAAAAATGACCAGGCAATCTGGTCGGCTCCGATTTTTGAAGCTGAGTAGGGGGATTGCCCCTGCAAAGGGTGCTCTTCGGTTATGGGGACAAACTGGGCTGTGCCATAAACTTCGCTGGTTGAAGTGTGTATTATTTTTTCAATTTCATGGGTTCTGGCTGCCTGCATAATATTTAAGGTACCTTTGATATTTGTATCGATATAAGTTGCTGGAGAGTGGTATGAATAGGGGATAGCAATAAGCGCTGCCAGATGAAAAATTATATCACACTCTTTTGCGGCTGTGGCAACACCAAAAGGATCTCTAACATCACCGCTGAAAATTTCTATCTGATTTTTTATCTCTTCTGGTATGTGGTCAAGCCAGCCCCAGGAGTTAAAGGAGTTATAAAAAACAAAAGCTTTTACCCTACAGCCTTTTTTTACAAGTTTTTCCGTCAGATGCGAGCCTATGAATCCGTCTGCACCAGTTATTAAAATTTTTTTATCTGTAATTTTCATATATTTTTATACCCAATCTTTGTTTGGCAGCCCAAGGTTCAAAGATATTGTGCCTAATAATTAGTTCATTAGCAAGAGTTAAATGACTCTGTTTCTAACAAGCACTTGACACTTACATGAGAAGAGTTTATTTTAAACAGAGGT
>JAOZRI010000029.1:0-6301 GCA_029940235.1 Desulfobacula sp.
GATCCCGGATCTCATTTACAAGGTCATCCTTGTCCACGTTCCAGTCATCTGCCTTTGCCTGGGCCTTGGACTCAACCTCTATGGCTTTTGTCATTGTCTTTTCTGTCTTCTTGGGTGTTGCTGCTGATGCTGATAGCTGCATCATAAACAATACTGCTGCAACTCCTATTACAATCCGGTTGATCATTGTGTTTCTCCTATAATTTCTTAGTTTAAAGGCCGGGCTGATGCGTATTTCTAATACGATTGTAAGATATTGTTTACTATACCCCCAAAGGATAAAGTGCGGGGTAAAGCCTGAAAGGACTCTACCTCGCATTGTTACACCGCGCCGGCTTATGGCTGCCTTAGAAACTTTTCGTAAATTGCAGGCCGATGGTGCGTGGCTGATTACGCAAAGTCCCTTGCGCCGGCCAAAAGACCTGCTGCAACTCGGCCCGCTCATCGGTCACGTTGTTGACAAAGATATGGGCGCTCCAGCTGCCTGACATGACTCCTGCTGTCAAGTTGACTGTATGATAAGCCTCGAGGATAGGCACAAGGTCGTTTTCCACAATCTGGATGTCTGGGACCTGCTCGTCCACATACTGCAAATCCGCACCGACAAATCCCGTCAGGCTATCGCTCACTGGGAAGGCATAATCAACAAATATGCTGCCGCTTAACTCAGGCGCAAAAGGAAGAGTCGTCCCATCCTGAATAGTCCCCATATTATTTACAGTGGTTTCCGTTGTTTCAGCGACATTATAGCCCATATTCAATCCCAGGGTCAATCCAGTGACAGGTTGACCGATTAGTTCTATTTCAAAGCCGGTACTGCTCGCTTTACCTGCATTTTCAACAAAAATCTGACCCATACTGTCCATATCCATCAGCTGAATATCTTTCCAGACGATATAGTAACAGTTGGCATTGGCCCTGAGTCTGCCGTTAAACCAGTCGCTTTTGATGCCGACTTCATAGTTATCCGTGCTGTCTGAATCAAAAGTGGAGACAATATCGGTCCCAAAGCCGAAATCAATGGCACCTTCGTTTATGCCGCCGGGGCGGACCCCCTGGCTGAATTGGGCATATAGCATCATATATTCAGTGGGGTTATAGGACAGGGCCAATTTAAACAACTGACCCTCTTCGGTAAGGTTGGTTTGTGTTGTTCCACTGAAAAATTGTAACATGTCGGCAAAATCCATAAAAATTGATCCAAAGAAATTGTCAGCTTCTATTTCTTCTCGAAACCACCGTATGCCACCGGTCAGGATAAGGTTGTCCAGAATATCGTAATTCACTTCGCCGAAAATAGCTATATGCTCAGCTGTCTGATCGTTATCAGAAATCAAGAAATTCCCAGTACCATTAAATGCCGCCAACTGGTCATTGTTCGAAAATATATAATCCTCAATCTTGCGGTGACGGTAAAAACCACCGACCAACCATGACCAGGGATCGTCGCCGCTTGAAACCAGGCGCAATTCCTGGGAGAAGGTATTCTCTTCGGTATCAGCCTGCATCTGAAGAAAGGGTGAGTTTACATCATCCCCCTGGAGAAAGCCCATGTAGTTCATCAAATCATTTTGATCCGGAACATCCCTGACATTTTTATGTTCCCGGTCGTAAAAGGAGGTATTGGAGGTCAGCTCAGCCCAGCCAAAATCGTATTCAACTGTGAGGCCAAGGATTGTATATTCATCATCCACACTTTCTTCAGGAGACTCCCTGAAGTAGGTCAAATCCGGGTATAGGTCAGAATCATAAGACGGTCCGCCGCCGTCTGTTTTTTGATAGCTCAGGCTGGGTGTAATCGTGAGTCGTTCATTTGATTCAAACCGTAAGGCCGCGTGAATGCTGCCTGTTTGATCGAAGTTAGTGCCTTCATCTCCGGAATTTGCATCGTCCACAAATCCATCATCATCACTGTAACTACCGCTAAGACGAAAGGCGAGCTTGTCATCGATCAGGGGAACATTGATCACATTGTTAATTTGATAATTATAGCCGGGACTGTTTTTAGTTTTAGAAACGATCAGCTGGGTTTTATTCTCGAACTCATTCAGTTGCGGTTTGCGGGTGATCAGCCGAATGGTGCCGCCGAGGGAACCCTCCCCGTAAAGTGTGCCCTGGGGACCTTTGAGCACCTCAATGCGCTCGAGGTCGAATAAAGATATATCGGGGGCCAATATTGCACTGGATATCGGCGTATCATCTATATAATAGCCCACAGTGGCGGATCCAGTTGCGGTAGGGGCAAAGCTGGAGATCCCTCGAATCTGCAAGGAGTTCTCCCCCGACCCAGTCTGGCTTATTGTCAGCCCGGGAATCCGATCAATGAAGTCCTCGAAACCGACAGCACCGATTGCTTCCAGGTGTTCTCCCGTTAGCGCCTGGATACTCATGGGAATGCTTTGAACATTCACATCTCGCTTGCTCGCCGTAACCACTGTATCTTCAAGAATATAATCATTCAAAGACTCGTCTTTTGCTTGATCTACTGTCTGCTGCTGCTCCGCATCCGATTGGTCGTCGGCCGCCTGGGCAATACAATTCAAACTCAATACGAACATAGCGCCAAGAAATAAAAGAATACTCTTATGTAGTAACCGTGTCACGTTACGCCTGGTACAAAGATGAAGATCCTCCCACTGTTCGTCATTTCCTTGCGGGTTTATTGTTCTCAATTTCCTGGTCATTTGCCCTTCCTCCTATTTAGTTTTCCTTGTAAAATATTGTAATATAAGCCTTGTCATGCAAAGCATCTCTCTATCCATCTGTCGACACCTCTCAAAATATATTGACCTGGCACCTGTGTGTCATAAATACGATCATGAGATATTGTTTTCTATACCCCAAAGGGTAAAGTGTAGGGTAAAAATTAAAAAATATCACTTGTTGCACAATTTCAGAGAACCTGATCTCGATGATTTCTGGCAAAAATAGGTAGCAGGTGTAAAAGCTTTTACTATACTCAAAAGGTTAAGACTCTGGGCTATTTTTCACATTTCACCCTTATTTTTACCCTCCTGGGTATAGACAGGTATGACTCAGGCAAGTATATTGCAATTTAAACAAAATTAAGGAGAACAACTCAATGGAGAACACAATTTTAATGCATCAGGCACTAACCGATGTTAATGATTCAGTATTAATTGTAATTGATGTTCAGCAATACTTTGTGGACAGAATGCCGAAAAGCCAGATGAAACCAATTATCAACCGCATCAGCTGGATGGTTCAAATGGCAGTCAAATTCAATGTTCCCATTGTTGCTACTGCAGAGGATATTCCAGAATCTGGAACAAACATCCCCCAGATTGCCGATTTTTTTCCTGTAGGAACAAAAGAGCATAACAAGATGTCCCACGGTCTGGCAGGAGATCCTGTTATCCTGGCTGATGTAGAGAAGACTAAACGTAAAACCGCCGTGATCGTCGGTCTTGAAACCGATGTCTGCGTGATGCAGTCTGCCCTGGGCCTGCTGCAGAAAGGATTTCGAACAGTGGTGTTATCTGATGCAACAGCCTCACCCGGACCCTGTCATGAGGCTGGTATTATAAGGATGCAAAATGCCGGGGTAATAATCTCTACGGTTAAAGGCACTTTTTTCGAATGGACCCGCACCCTGGATTTCGCCATGGCAAATTTTGATGATGATGAAATGTGGGAAGAAGAGTTACCGGAAGGAGTTTATCTTTAAAAGGAATTATAATGGAATCAACACTAAGTGAGTATAAATCCATACTTAAAGTCATAGAGTTATATAAAGATGGTCATCACCATTCAGACCTGAAAAAATTAAAACAGGCTTTCCACCCAAATGCCAGGATTGCTGGGTATTATGAAAATGAACTTGTGTTTGAGGACAGGGACCAATACCTTGAAATGCTGGTACAAGAAAAATCTTCTGCTGAATTGGGAGAGCCTTCAGATATTAAAATTTTGTCTTTGGACAAAACAGACACCACAGTGATTGTTAAAATAAAAAGCCAAATGGCAGGTTCGGAATTCATAAGTTACTTATCAATGCTAAAGATTGATGATACCTGGCAAATTATCAACGGGTTATTTCATATTTGTTGTGCCTTTAGGAGATGTAAATGAACAAAACAACCAGAGTAGACCCGTCAGTTTCAACAGATACCCGGGATGACGCATCAGCGTCAGACCAGGCCCTTCTTCCCTTTGCGGATAAAATGAGATACGGCGCTGCGAACATGGCAGGCTATGCCATGATACTAATTACGGGTATGTTTTTGCCGATATTTTACAGTGACACGATCGGCGTGCCCCTCGGCTTTATCGCCATTGCCACAGCTCTGGCTACTGCGTTTGATGCAATCACCGATCCTGCCATGGGATGGATCAGCGACCGGACACAAACACGCTGGGGCCGGCGGATCCCCTGGCTCGCCGTGGGCCTGCCCGGTGTTGCAATTGCATTCTGGCTCCTGTTCTGCCCCCCGGAGAGCCTGACTACAACCGGCGCTGTCATCTGGTTTACGGCATGTTACCTTGTTTTTGTCCTGTTTCAAACCGTATTTCTGATCCCCTACTATGCCCTGGGCTATGAACTTACCTTGGACTATAACGACCGTACAAGCCTTTTTGCGGTTACAACCTATTTTGGATTATGCGGCATAGTGCTCGCCACATGGCTTCCGGAACTGCTTGAATTCCAGTTAGGCATGACAACCCGCGCAGCCTATAACACCATGGGGATTATATATGCCGTGTTAATGGTGGTAACCGGCCTGTTTCTTATGCAGCTGCGTGAAAAACCGGAGTTCATGGCACTGGGAAAAAATCCTTTTGTACCCGGGGTTCGTAAGGCAATGAGAAGTCGTCCTTTTTTGATAGTATTGATTACATATATATTGACCATGGTCTCGTTTGTGGTGCCAGGGGTGCTGATGTTCTATCATATCACATACGTTCTTCAGGTTGAAAATCCCGAGTTCTGGATGGCCATATTTGCCGGGATAATGTCCGGCACCGGCTTTTTCACCATTCCAGTATGGGCGATGATTGCAAAACGCATCGGCAAACTGCCCACCCTGATCATTGCCCAATGCATCGGTGCTGTCGCAAATTTTGCGCTCTTCTGGGCTGGTGTGGGTGATGTCTGGTATGTGCTCGGTGTAATGATCGTGCTGGGGCTTATCGGCGGTGTTGATTTCCTTCTTCTGGCAATGGAAGCCGATATTACCGATTACGATGAACTGCTCACCGGAAAACGGCGGGAGGGTCAGTTCGCAGCCCTCTTTGGGATAGTTCCGAAACTGGTTCTTATTCCGGGAATGGCCATACCGCTGTCCATCCTGGCTGCAGCCGGCTATGTACCCAATGAGGTCCAGACACCTGCAGTGATTTCTTCCATCAAATGGATATACATCCTCATGCCTACGACTTTTTATATTCTCAATATATTGGTCTTGCTGCGTTACCCGATCTCGGAAAAAGTTCATAACGCCATTGGGAAAGCCATAGAGGCCCATGTAGAGGGGGAATCCGCCCTGGACCCGGTTACCGGTGAAATGCTTTTGCCACCGGGTACAGACATTGATGAGGCTGATGACTGGCAACTCGATAATTTCAGCTCGGGAGAGCTGCGCCGGATGACGCAGCATGGACCGGGCACCCTGACAAGGGATGTTATTCTAAGCATCCTGGTATCCCTGGCCATATTGGTGGGGTGTATTTTTCTGACGGTTCAAACCATATTCGGTCTAGATATAAATGAGGAACCCGGCACATGGTGTGTGCTCTGGATTGCCATGGCCAGTGCAAGCTTGGCGGCTTTGGTGTTCCATATACTGCGATTCAAACCTGCCCGGCAAATGGCCAGGCAGCCGATAAACCAGAATGTTGTTTTGAAAAAAATAGAAAAAGTCTCTAAAATAAAAAGGTTATAGCAAATAGTATCCATTCGGAAATTGTAACTTTTAGTGATTTGCAGCCTCACAGGCATCCCGCCCAGGCGGGATGCCGTTACTATCGCAGTTACATCTGCGCTGCATTAACAACTAATAAACACCATATTCAAATACTGCTTCAGTCAAAGCCACCACATTTTCAATTCTTGCTTCCTTTGGTATTCCTGCACCCCCATCAATGATCAGTCCGCCAGTGTCTCCAAAGAGATCAATAAGTTTTTTCACGTAATCTTTAATATCATCCGGGGTGCCTGACATCAATATTCCTGCTGGAACATTGCCCCAGAAACAGGTGATATCACCGATCATTTTTCTTGCTTTTTCAAGGTCTATGACATCAAAGTGGGATAAAACTTTACCAGGGGGTAACTCCTGCA
>JAOZRI010000029.1:6401-7743 GCA_029940235.1 Desulfobacula sp.
ACCTCTATAACTGCTTTGAGTTTGTCAGGATTGTAGTACATATCCATCATGGAACCTTTAATACCACGCATATAATCAGAAACCCAGTCAAAAGGAGCATGGGCAAGTGCAATACCTCCTAGCATGGGCAACCCTTTGGCCTTTAGTCCTTGTTCAGTTATTTCATAAATCTGTTCATATTTGTTCATCTCCTTGCCGGCTTTAAGCATCTTTTCAAGCATCTCCTGCACTTTGGGCTGCCCCAGAATTGATGCAAGATCTGAAATAGGAGCATATGTGTGTGATAAAACCAGAAGATTTGGAAAATAACTGAAGCCCTCAAGCCCTGTTGCCATTCTCGGCCATAGTTTTCTCACTGTAAAATCACCGGGATCCTTTAAAAATTCATCATATTCATCTGCTGTCATATACTCTTTTTCAACATATTGGTACTCCTGGTCATCGGCTAGATTATATCCAGCCCATTTATTGCTTGTACAACCTAAGATTTCTCCTACTTTCCCGGGAAGCGTACCAAAGGGAGTGATCATATCCCAGTTGAACTGACCTACCTGTTCCAGAAATATTTTAGCCGCTTTTTCAGGTTCATAGTAAGATGTAGCAGCAGTGGCGCCTCCCAGAGAGAGACAGAAATAATCATCCATGCATGCAAGGGGTACACGGTCAGGTGTCTGCAGGGTGGCAGCATCCCAAAATCGTTTTTTACGTGCCTTCAGATCAAGTTGCACCTGTGTTAAAGGGGTTGTATCTTTACTCTCCATTTAATTCTCCATTCATCATTAATTATAAAGGTATTTTCATTGATTATGAGGCTGCTTTTACCCATTCCCTGGCTATGGTCACAGCATCCATGGCGTTTTCTCCCCAGGCATCTGCACCCAGATCTGTACAGACAGTATCATTAATTGGACCGCCTCCGATCATAATTTTCACATTGTTTAATCCTGAATCTTTTAAAGCTTTGATAGTTTCTCTCATGGGTTCAAGAGCCAGAGTTAGAAAGCCGCTTAACCCGACAATTTCTGCCTTATGTTCCCTGACAGCTTCCACAAATTTTTCTACAGGTACATCAACCCCAAGATCAATCACCTCAAAACCATTAACTTCAAGCATAAATTCAACAATGTCCTTGGCAATGTCATGTATATCACCTGCAACAGTACCAAACACTATTGTACCAAGCTTTTTAGCATTCTTATCTCCCTGAAGGTATGGTTTTACCTTCTCTGCAACGCCTGCCAGGATATCTCCGGATACCATTAATTCGGGTAAAAAATATTCACCTGACTCAAAACGTTTACCAATAATCTGCATGGCGTTTTTGCCTGCTTCCAGGATTTCT
>JAOZRI010000029.1:7843-13821 GCA_029940235.1 Desulfobacula sp.
ACAGCTTCAAATACCTGCAATATTTATTGATTTGTTTAAGATATTTTACCTGCTCTAAATGCCTTTAAGTATTCCATGCAATATTCATCGCGGCCTTGCAGAGTTTCAGCTGCAATAATGGTTGCCATCATTTTTTTATCAAGCGGATTTACAATTGCTCCATCAAGGCCGTTTGCAATTGCCATTGCCATGAAGTTACGGTTGATAAATCCCCTTTGGGGCAGACCAAAAGAGATGTTGGATAATCCGCACATTGTATGAACACCTTTATATTGGGTCATGATATTTTTAACAGAAGTTAAAAATGCTGTCCCAAAAACAATATTGGTACTCAATGCCTGTACCAGTGGATCAACATAGATGTTTTCAATCTTGACATTATTCTGGACCAGTTTGTTGATCAACTTATCGGCAATTGTAACTCGCTGTTCCACTGTTGTTGGCATACCTTTTTCATCCATGCACAGGGCAATCACCTTTAAATCAGTGCCAGCAATAATGGGTAAGATATTTTCAACTCTTTTTTTCTCAAGGGAGATAGAGTTGATCATTGGAATCCTGTCAGATTTTTCCTGTGTATATTTTACAACATCTTCAATGACTTTATGACTTGCACTATCAATACAGACTGGCAAATCCGTAGATTTTAATATATTATCAATTACCCATTTGAGATACTTGGTCTCTTTGCCCGGAAACACACCAGCATTTGCATCAATATAGGTAGCCCCTGCATCTGCCTGATCCGAGGCAAGTTTTTGAATGACTTTGCTGTCTATAGCTTCAATGGCTGTTTTTACAACTTTGCGTGTTGCATTGATCAGTTCTCCTACAATGATCATTTGTCTCTCCTTAAAAAAATTGAATTCCTGCCATGCACCATCAAATTAAACAAATATAAAAGTAAACTATACCCCCCAAAGAGTAGAATTGAGGGTATTCTCACTATTTTTTTTAAAAAAAACCAAAATTTACACCAGGTTTTACCCTTTAGAGTATAGGACAGATCAATTTACAGGTGTAATAAAGTATCATAAGAAAAAATAAATACTTAAATGGCAAAGCATAATAATTTTATTTTTTTTAATTTGGGAGAATACAATTGATCAAAATACTGAATAAACAGGATATTTACGATATCCTGTATGGCTGTACAATCCTGGGCACCGGTGGCGGCGGAGAAATGGAAGAGGGCCTGGAATTTATTGAAGAAGCTCTCGTGTCAGGCAAGAAATTTAAACTTGTCGATGTGGACAGTGTGCCTGATGATGCCATGATCTGCACACCATACCTTCTCGGAGCAATCTCACCCTTGCCTGAAATAGATGAAAAACAGTATAACAGGCTGCCCAGAATAGATCAGCAGCCTATCATGCTCGCATTTGACCGCCTCCGACAATACCTTGATATAAATTTTTATGGTACCATATGCTGTGAAATGGGAGGTGCCAATACAGCTATAGCATTTTATGTTGCTGCAATGTCAGATGGATTTATTATTGATGCAGACCCTGCTGGAAGAGCTGTGCCCGAGATAACACATTCCACCTATTATTTAAACGGGCTGCCTGCTTCTCCCATTGTTCTGGCAAATATTTTCGGTGAAACCATGATCTGTGAAAATATTATTGATGATCAAAGGGCAGAACAACTTGCCCGTTCTCTTGCCATGGCAAGCAGAAATGATATTGCTGTCATTGATCATGCCCTTGAAATGAAAATGTTGAAAAATGCAGTTATCAAAGGCAGTATTTCCTATGCCCTGAAATTGGGGAAAGCATTTAGAAAAGCAAAACCAGATGATGCTGCACAGAAAATTGCAGACATTGGCAATGGGTTTGTGGCTTTCAGAGGAAAAGTGGAGGATTTTTCCTGGAAAACCCATGATGGATTTACCAAAGGGGATATCTTAATTCATGGAACTTGCAGATATTCGGGTAATACCTACAAAATCAACTATAAAAATGAAAACATGATTTCATGGTTGAACAATGAAGTGCATGCAACCATACCAGATCTCATTTGTCTGATTGATACTAACAATAATGAGCCTGTTACAAATCCCAACCATAAAAAGGGGATGAATGTTGCCGTTATTATCCTGCCTGCCCCCAATGATTTTTTGTCAGAAAAAGGACTGCAGGCTTTTGGTCCAAATTATCTTGGTTATGAATTTGATTTCAGCCCTGCACAACAAAAATTTTAAACATAGGGTGACAGGCAAAATAGTAAAACAAAATAACCTTTATATATGGGAATTTTTAAATGGGTGATAAAAAAATATTTGTGGATCAGGACAAATGCAGAAAAGATGACCTCTGTGTTAAAATATGTCCAGGTGGATTAATATCCAGGGCTCACCCAGATGGCTTCCCCGAGATGAGACAATTTGATGATGGCATGTGTATGGGATGCGGTCATTGTGTGGCTGTCTGTCCCCACGGGGCATTGACCCATTCAGATGTCCGCTCTGATAAATGCCCCCCTGTAAAAAAAGAGCTTTCCATCAACATGGAGCAGACCATTCAGTTTTTGAGATCAAGAAGATCCATTCGATTTTTCAAAGATAAATCTGTTGAAAAAGATAAGATTGAAAGTCTTATTCAAATTGCCAGGTATGCCCCCAGTGGAGGTAATACTCAAAGTGTTCAATGGACTGTTATTCATGACAGGTCAACAATTAAAAAAGTGGCATCTCTTTCCATAGAGGTAATACGGAATCATATTGCAGACAACCCGGATGGTGTCTGGGCAAGCACTGCATATATTCCTGAAATTGTCAGAAACTGGGATATGGGCAAGGATGAAATTTTGTGGGATGCACCGGTTCTCATACTTGCATCTGCGCCTTTCCAGATGGAATCAGGCAAGGAAGATCTTATACTTGCGCTGTCCTACCTGGATCTTGCTGCCCTTTCCATGGGGCTTGGAACCTGCTGGACAGGTTCTTTTACAGGTAGTATTGAATTTTCTGATTCCCTTAAAAATGAGTTGGGGCTCACCCGGGACCATACCTCCTACTACTCCATGGTCCTGGGATATCCCAAATTTAGGTATAAACGTTTGATACAGCGAAAAGAACCTGAAATAATATGGAAATAGCTGCCACGGGCAGTTTGGATTGCCCACAATACCCTGGTTAAAGGGCAGAAACCAAAGCATGAAAGTCGCTGATATATATTTTGGGACTTTCATAAAAAAAATATTACAAGGAGATTCACATGCCAAAAATTTTACGTCTGCATGAATTCAAAGGGCCTGCCGGGCTCAGGATAGATGAGCTGCCCTTAACTAAACCAGAGGGCAATGAAGTTAGTATCAAGGTAGATGCTTTTTCCCTGAATTATGGGGATTTTGAACTTATGAACAACGGGTATGTATTCAGCGTTGATCTTCCTTCACGGATAGGTGACGAAGCTGCCGGAGTTATTGATGCTGTAGGAAAAGATGTAAAGCATTTAAAAATCGGAGACAGAGTCAGTACTCTACCCTGGATGAATGAGGGATATGGTGTGGACGGTGAATTTGCCACTGTTCCTGAAACATTTGTTGCCAAGTACCCTGAAAATCTCACACCTGCTGAAGGTTGCAGCATATGGGTCGCCTATCTCACCGCTTATTATGCTCTGGCGCAGATTTCACAGGTTAAAAAAGGGGACTATGTTTTGATCACTGCTGCCACCTCCAGCGCCGGACTTGCTGCCATTGATATGGCTCATCTGCTTGGGGCTACAGCCATCGGTACTACAAGGACACAGGACAATAAACCCTTTTTAATAGAATCTGGGGCAGATCATGTGATTGTCACACAAGATGAGGATATCTCCAAAAAAGTTATGGAATTTTCCAGCAACAAAGGTGCCAGTGTTATCTATGACCCCATTGGAGGCAAGATTGTCCAGGAATATGCCAATGCCATGGCAATGGGCTGTGATATCTATCTTTACGGCGGAATGGACCAGAACCCTACCATTATTCCTGAAATTGAAATGACCCAAAAGGCTGCTGTTCTGCGCCCCTATTCAGTATATCACCATATTTATGATCCTGAGCAGAGAAAACAAGGGGTTAATTTTGTCTATGATGCTATTGAAAAAGGAAAAATTAAGCCCCGTGTGGACAGAGTATTCCCTTTTGATGAATTTGCAAGGGCATTTGAATATTCCCTTGCCGGAAAAGGCAGAACTGGAAAGATAGTTATAAAACCTTAAAGCTTGACAGAAATCCTGCCATTTGAAGGTAAAGTAGAATGACTGAATTCGTTGCAACTGTTCTTTTTATCAGACAGATCCTCTCTTTAGAATCAGGGAAAATTGAGTTTTTTAATAAAAGCTGTTTGAAAATCCTGATTTGCAGCAAGATCTATAACTTCAATCTTATCTGCGAGGTGTATTGATTTTTCAAGGAAGAGTTTATCACACAAAATCATGATGGCACCAGCTCCTGCTGAATTCCCGGCAATTTCCACTTTGTTTTCCTCCATGGGAGGAATCATTCCAATGGTCTTCATATCCTTTTTATCAAGAAATGATCCAAAGGCTCCTGCAATGATGATTTTGCAGGCTTTTTTGATACCAGCTCTTTTTAAAAGAAATTCAATTCCTGTAATCAATGCTGCCTTGCCAAGCTGGACAGAGCGGATATCTTTCTGGCTTATGAAAATATCCTGGCCATCATCGGTACAATCACCCGGAACAATAATATATTGCATTGCTCCCAAATCATTTTTTTGAAGTGCTGGTATATTGTCCTTTGAATTAAAGGCTCCGTTGGGTTTTAAAACCCTGGTCTTACAAAACTGGGCAACAGCACTGATTACACCGGTGCCGCAAATTCCAGATGGTTTAGACTTTAAAGGCTGTGATTTTAAAAGTTCTGGCTTTGAAGATACTGACTGATCAATTAATGTGTATTCAGGGTGGCCATTTTCAAGGTTTATTTCAACCTTGTTAACAGCTCCCTTGATTGCCTGCATTCCACACGATAGAGTTGCCCCTTCAAAGGCAGGTCCTGTTGCGCAGGACGTTGCATAAAGTTTATCTTTTCCTTTTAACATTAACTCCCCATTGGTTCCAAGATCAACAAGCAGTGTGCCTTCGGGCTGATTTTCAAGGTCAACTGCAATTGTAGCACTTAAAATATCTCCGCCAATAAATCCTGATATCTGGGGCAGTATTTGAATTGGAAAATTATCCATTTTAAATCCAAGATCATTTGACTGGAAAATTCTGGCATCATAAAACGCTGGCTGATAAGGTGACATTCCAATGGGTTTAGGATCCACTCCAGCCAATATATGAATCATGGTTGGATTGCCCACTGCTGTCATTTGCGAGATTACGCTCTTGTTTAGGCTATTGGATCTTAAAAGTTTTTTGACTCCCCACTCGATTGCTTTGACAACAAGACCCTGCAAAGACCCAAGATTTTTATTCTCCAGACCTATGGCTCCTATACGACTCATGACATCATCTCCATATAGAGCCTGGGGATTTTTAATGGCAATGGATGACAATACTTTGCCCTTTATTATATTGCAAAGATATATTGCAATGGTGGTGGTGCCAACATCTGTTGCAATTCCATAGTCATTCTCACCCTCTTCAATTTTAGATTTATTCCCAGGTTTTAATTTTATCGGGTTTTCAAACCTCTTTTTGAATATTTCAGGAAAAGATAAAGAAGCTTTGCTCATAATGTGAGAAGACATCAGGGAGCTTTCAGGAATTTCAATGGAAATATCTTCTGAAACCATAAGAGTACATGCATTTTTTATTTCATGACTGCCATTGTTTAAAATCTTTTTGATTTTGCATTTTTTGCAACTTCCTTTACCACCGCAATCAGATCTTAAAAAAATGCTCTTTCCCATAAGAGCTTCCATCAAACTTATTCCAGATCTTGTTTGAATAAGTCTGTCATGGGGAAGAATGTGAATATTTATTTTTTTATTTGACATCATAAAGTCCTTTTGTTGT
>JAOZRI010000281.1 GCA_029940235.1 Desulfobacula sp.
TTTATAATTTAACTGGGTTCACACAATAGCTTGTTTATTATTAATTATTTTTTTTAAGGGGGAAAAAATGAAGTTACGTAAATTATTATATGCCGCGGGTCTTGCAGCTCTTTTTTGCATGATTGCAGTATCTGTTCACGCTAAAACCTTTGTTTATTGTTCGGAAGGCAGCCCTGAAGGGTTTACTCCATCACTTTACACGTCGGGCACCACCTTTGACGCATCATCCAGACAACTTTTTGATAAATTATCAATGTTTGAACGTGGCGGAACAAATATTGTTCCGGGTCTTGCAACATCATGGGATGTCTCTACAGATGGTAAAACCTATACCTTCCATTTAAGAAAAGGTGTTGATTTTCATACAACTCCCTTTTTTAAACCAACCCGTCAATTTAATGCCGATGATGTTATTTTTTCTTTTATGCGTCAGCATGATAAAAATCATCCATATCATAAAGTATCTGGCGGATCATATGAATATTATGAAGCCATGAGCATGAGTTCTCTTATTGGCAGTATTGTAAAAAAAGATGATTACACAGTTGTTTTTAATTTAACCAGGCCAGAATCTCCTTTTATTGCCAACATGGCAATGGACCTTGGTTCAATTCACTCTGCAGAATATGCAGATAATATGCTCAAAGCCGGCACTCCCGATGATTTTGATCAAAAACCTATAGGAACCGGACCTTTTGTATTTGTCTCCTATCAAAAAGACTCTACCATCAGATACATAGCTCATGATACATATTGGCAGGGCAGAGCAAAAATTGACAAACTTGTTTTCTCAATTACACCTGATGCATCTGTCCGCTATGCAAAACTTAAAGCAGGTGAGGCACACCTCATGCCATATCCGAATCCGGCAGATATTGCAGCAATGAAAAAAGATCCAGGTATCAACCTGATGGAGCAGGAAGGTTTGAATGTTGGTTATCTTGCTTTTAATACAACCGTAAAAGAGTTAAGCAATGTTAAAGTACGTCAGGCACTGAGCATGGCCATTAACAAACAGGCTATCATGGATGCTGTATTTCAAGGTTCCGGTAAAATTGCTAAAAATCCAATTCCGCCAACTATCTGGTCATATAACGATGACGTAAAAGATTATGCATATGATGTTAAAGCAGCAAAAAAACTTCTTGCTGAAGCTGGATACCCCAATGGATTTGAAACTGATATATGGGCAATGCCTGTACAACGTCCTTACAATCCAAATGCAAGAAGAATGGCTGAAGTCATCCAGGAAGACTGGGCAAAAGTAGGCGTTAAAGCAAAAATTGTCACATACGAATGGGGTGAATACCTGAAACGTTCAAAGGCTGGTGAGCATCAAACCGTTCTTCTGGGATGGACTGGTGATAATGGTGATCCAGATAACTTTCTTGCTGTTCTTCTTGGCTGTGATGCAGTTGGTTCTGGAAATAGAGCAATGTGGTGTTACAAACCTTTTGATGATCTGCTGATGAAGGCAAAACAGATTTCAGATATTAAAGAGAGGACAAAACTTTATAAAAAAGCACAGCTTATCTTCAAAGAACAGGCTCCTTGGGTAACTATTGCTCATTCAATTGTATATAAACCAATGAGTAAAAAAGTAGTTGATTTTAAAATTGATCCTTTTGGCGGACACGCTTTTTACGGTGTAGATCTTAAATAATTAAAGGATTTGTTTTTGTAATGCATGGCGGTATGGTGTTAATTTGCCGTACCGCCTATTTTATATTTAGAATGTGATTCAATCATGATTCAATTTTTTTTTAAAAGATTTTTTAATATTTTTCCAGCTTTTATTGGTGTAACACTCCTTACTTTTTCTCTGATTCATTTGATACCCGGTGATCCGGTTGAACTTCGCGCCGGAGAACGTGGAATAGATCCTGTAAGACATGCTGCCATGAGAGCTGAAATGGGTCTGGACAGACCTCTTTATGAGCAATATTTAAAATATATCGGTGGTGTTGTTCAAGGTGATCTTGGCAAATCTTTTGTTACAAAAAAACCAATTTTTGAAGAATTTTTTACACTTTTCCCTGCCACTCTTGAACTCTCTTTATGTGCAATGTTTTTTGCAGTTTTATTTGGTGTCCCTGCTGGAATTATTGCCGGGGTGAAACGGGGGACTGTCTTTGACCACACGGTCATGGGAGCCTCTTTGACCGGTTATTCCATGCCGATTTTCTGGTGGGGACTTTTAATGATCTTGTTCTTTTCCGTGCATCTTGGCTGGACACCAGTCTCAGGCAGGATATCCGCTCTTTTCTGGATTGATACTGATACAGGTTTTATGCTGATAGATGCATTTCGATCCAATGAACCGGGTGCTTTTAAATCAGCGGTCAGCCATTTAATTTTACCTTCCATTGTTCTTGGAACAATTCCCCTGGCTGTTTTTGCTCGAATGACACGCTCCTCCATGCTTGAAGTTTTAAAGGAAGATTATGTAAGAACTGCAAAAGCAAAAGGTCTCTCTCCAAATCGTGTTATCATGGTCCATGCCCTGCGAAATGCTATGATACCGGTTATTACAGTCATTGGCCTTCAAACAGGTGTCCTTCTTGCCGGAGCAATTTTGACTGAAACAATTTTTGCCTGGCCAGGAGTGGGAAAATGGATTCTTGAATCCATCAGACGGCGTGATTATCCAGCCATTCAGGGTGGAATTCTTATTATCTCCACACTGATTATTTTTGTAAATCTCGGGGTGGATATGCTTTATGGAGTTATTAATCCCCGTATTCGTCGCACCAGTTAGGAATTATAAGATGAGTGAAACCAATATAATAGCGCAAAACAATGCAGCACCACCCCACCCGTTAAAAGAGTTCTGGTATTATTTCAGTGAGAACAAAGGTGCAGTTCTTGGTTTATATTTTATTATATTTGCAATTGTCATAGCAATTTTTGCAGACTATCTGGCACCCCACAATCCTTTTACTCAATATAGGGATGCTCTACTACAGCCGCCGGTCTGGATGGATGGAGGCAGTAGTAAATTCATTCTCGGTACGGATGATGTGGGAAGAGACATCATGTCACGATTGATGTATGGTGCACGTTTAAGTCTTTTTGTGGGGGTTATTGTTGTTACTATTTCCCTTGCAGCAGGCATTATTCTTGGAGTGACATCTGGATATTTTGGTGGATTCTATGAAGTCCTTGTCATGAGGGCCATGGATATAATCCTTGCTTTGCCAAGTCTCCTGCTGGCGCTGGCCATTGTTGCAATTCTCGGCCCCAGCCTTCAAAATGCGATTTTAGCCATTGCCATTGTTGTACTACCCCATTATGTCAGATTAACAAGGGCATCTGTGATCTCAGAAAAAAATAAGGATTATGTCACTGCATCAAGAGTTTGCGGATCAGGCTCATTTAGAATGATGTTTGCAGTTCTACTTCCCAATTGCATGGCACCCTTGATTGTACAGGCAACCTTAGGATTTTCCACAGCTATTCTTGATGCGGCAGCTCTGGGGTTTTTGGGTATGGGAGCTCAGCCTCCTACTCCTGAATGGGGAGCCATGCTTGCAAATGCTTTGCAGTTTATCCAGAGAGCCTGGTGGGTAGTAACTTTTCCAGGACTTGCCATCCTGTTAACAGTGCTTGCATTTAACCTTGCAGGAGACGGTCTTCGGGATGCCCTTGATCCAAAGATGAAGCGGTAATTATTGTTTACCATTTGAGAAA
>JAOZRI010000282.1 GCA_029940235.1 Desulfobacula sp.
GTTTGTCTCTGATCCTATCTGGACAGACTATTATAAGGATGCAAAAATTCCCTTTGGCCACCCGGACTACCCGGAGGTGCCTAACGAAATTTGGGGAAAGATGCTGGAATATCAGCATGGCGCATCGTTTCCCCACAACTGGATTCCTGAAAACCTGATCAATAGCGCGCGTCGTTACTACGGCCGGATCTCGCTCGTTGATCAGGGGATTGGTGATATTATCAAAACAGTGGAAGAACAGGGTATTGCAGATAATACCTGGATTCTCTACTCATCCGACCATGGTGAAATGTTGGGTGATCATAAAATGATGGGGAAAAAACTATTTTACCAACCATCGGTCCGCGTTCCTGGAATTATTATGCCGCCGGGAGGGATAGCGCCTCAGACAGAGGATGCACCCATCGAAGCGATTGATCTGACAGCCACCATTCTCGATATCGCCAGTGCAAAGCCGCTTCCAAAATCATCCGGACAGTCGTTATTGCCATTGTTGAACGGTGAAAAACCAAAAAAGAGCGTTGCTTTCAGTGAAATTGGACCAAAAATCAATGACACCATTTTCCATTTTGTGAATGCAGCTACCCGGCGGTATCGGTTGACCTATGAGATCACAACCAATACACCGTGTGAGTTCTTTGACCTGCAGGAAGATCCGGACGAAATTCATAACCGAATTAATGACCCCTCATTTGCAAGTATACGTGAGCATATGATCAATGAGCTGATTTTGCCCCATATGACGTCATAATATGTAAAATTTGGAATCAGTTTGGTTTCCGGCCTGAATCATTTTTGATTCTTTCATCAGCATACAAAGAACTAGGCTAAAGAATAAAAAAGCAACAAAGAAGTACATGGCCAGAATCATGCCCAGACTGTTCATACCGATCACAAATATAACTCCACTGATTTGGCCTGCCAACATCAAAAGTCCCTGGGAAGCAGATTCTGGTGCTGGAATATTTATTTCTGCACTGTATTGAAAAAATATAGGGGAACTGCCCAGGAAGAAAAATCCGAATATAAAAGAAGAGATCAGAAGAAGTGGATAAGACAAGCCGACAGCTAAGCCGATTAGGCCAGGGATACTTAAGCCAGCTAATAAAGTAAATATGACCTTTCTTTTTCTTAACTTATCGGAAATCACCGGGAAAATTCCCGCGCCAATAACACCACTAATCAGCATCATTCCCCCGATTAAACCAGTCTGTTCAAAATCCAATCCTTTAATTTTACAAATCTGGTCAATACAGGTTGTCACCGCGTTAAATACGCCCAGCGCCAAAAAGAAAAGAACCAGAAGATATCGCATATCTTTATTTTTCAATATGTGACCGATTCCTTCAATGATATTATATCGTTCATCTTCTTCGATACTGGGTGAAGTTGGGGGTCTATCCTTCATAAAAAATAGTAATAATACGGCAGAAATCATCGATATCACACCGTAAGTCATCAGCATCCCTGATATGTCATAAACACCAGGAGCATTGGTCGCTATTAGTTTCGGAGTCATTACCATGGCTATGATCATGCCCAGAAACTGTGTCAGCATGGCAATACCGGTTGCGGTTGCTCTTTCAGTGAGGGGAAACCAGCGGACAGCGATTGTTGTTCCGGCATTTATAATCAGGGGTTGCGCGAAAGCTATTCCAATTTGAGAAATAATCGCCAGGGTATAATTTGCAGCAAAGAATCCTTTTGACAATCCGAAAACACCCGCTAAAATGGCGCCAAGTCCTAAACTTTTTCGAAGACCATAGTGATTGATGATATAAGTGGATGGAATGCAGAAAACAATAAATACAACCAGATAAATGATTGAAAAAAGATCAATCTCCAGAGCTGAAACACCATAAAAAGACTGAGCTGCCTTCGCAATGGGTGCAAAGGCTAACCACTGTATTTGAATAGCAATATTGATAATACCAAATACCAATAGAACAATCCATCGATATCCATAGACCCTTAATTCAGACGTGCTGTTCCTTGCGACCATACTGTTCTCCGTACCGAATCCTCCCGCTCTATCAGGTCTTACTCCCTTCAACATTTTGAAATACCCGGTCAAAACGGCTCAACGCTTCATCAATGATCTCATCGGTATCTGCAGCAGACGTATACATCCTGCTGCCGGCAAGGGTTACGATGCCTTCAGCCATATAAGCGGCTCCCATCTCTTCCATTACTTTTTTTCTTGCTTTGGCTTCCTTGATAACCCCCGGAATTTTCCATGGCCTTGACCAGGACACTTCCAGAAGCATCGTACCAACCGTTTCCAGGTGACAAATCGGTCCCTGGTTAAATGCCACAAAGGGAAGTTTATATTTTTCAATTAATTTTTGAAGTCCTTTGGTCAGGCGATCTCCTGCTTGTCCGGCTTTTTTCAGGGCGTTGGTTTTTTCTATTTCACAGATGGTGAAATATCCTGCCAGGGCAGTTAAAGGATTGGCAGCCAAGGTCCCGCCGACAAGGGCTTTTTTAGACCCGCTTTCAATTCCGGCTCCCAGATATTTCATATATTTCCTCTTTCCGCCAAGCGCTCCGGCAGAGGGATACCCACCGCCAATCACCTTGCCAAAAACGGTTAAATCCGGATCAACATCATAGTATCCTTGGGCACCGCTTAATCCAATACGAAATCCGGTAACCACTTCATCAAAAATCAGCAAGGCACCAAATCTGGTACATAGCTCCCGTACTTTTTTGTTGAAATCAAAATCCAGGGGGCGAGTCCCGCTTTCCGGCCCTACCGGTTCCATCAGTACAGCAGCTGTACCACCCCTGAAGCGATTTCGTTTCAGCACCTTTTTCAGGGATTTGATTTTATTGGGAAAAAATTCCTGGGTATACTTGAAACAATTCCTGGTGACGCCATGGGACTCCAGATGTTTGGTTCCGGGAAGTCGAATCCCATAGGCGAGTTGATCACTCCACCCATGGTATGCGCCTCCCATCTTAACGATATTTTTTTTCCCGGTTGCCAGCCTGGCCACTCTAACGGCTGCCATGTCGGCTTCTGTACCGCTTCCCATCATTCGAAGCATTGGAACATTTGGCATATGCTGGGCGACTTTTTTTGCCAGTTTTAATTCATATTCATGGAAAAGACCTGTTACAGGTCCGCAGGTTTCCAGTAGATTGTGGACCTCCTTTCGGACCGATTCCGGGTTACTTCCCAATATGGTACACCCACCTGCCTGGAGAAAATCGATATATTCATTTCCATCCAGATCAGTTAAATAGGCACCGTTTGCACCCGTAAAAACCAGGGGAAAGGGATGGTTAAATGACAGGTTATGCTGGACACCCCCGGGAATGAAATCCTGGGCATGCTCAATCATTTTTTTTGATTTTTGACATTTTGTTTCAAAATAGTTGAGGTAGTGATTCATCTCATCTTTTTTGATTGCCCAGATCGGTTGACTCAAAAGTTTGTCCAGTTGCTGATAGATCTTTGTCACATCAGGGTATTCACTGATGGAAAACTTGATGTTTTTTTGGGTTTTAAGATTTTTATTCACAATATTCTCCATAATTCAATGATTGAAATTGCACTGCACGTTAATGTCCGGTTTTGTGGCTGGCTCCTGGGAATGATACTACTATAGCCTTAGAAAAAAGAACCACCCAATCGGGTGGTTTTAAAATTTATTTATGGGTAGTTTATTTTCTGCCCAATTAA
>JAOZRI010000283.1 GCA_029940235.1 Desulfobacula sp.
GGATTTACAGCATCAAAGCCAAGTGGTACTATTTCAAAAGTACCATCAAGTTTAGAAGTTAGATAATCACCGGTAGCTTTCCACATTTTAAGTGCTTTTACAGGGCCGTTTTTGGCCAGAACACCTATTTTGTAGGTGTCTCCTGCAAAACTCAAACTGCCAAAACTAATAATAGAAATAATAATAAAGCTTGTAATAAATTTTTTCATAATGACCCCTCCAGATTAAAAATTTGAATAAATATAATCGTGTTAAGCAAAAAAAATAAAACTTATATTTTTATATAATAATTGAATTTAACTTTTAACTATAGCAAAGAAAAAAAGATGATACAATCATTTTTCAATGGGAATCAATTTTTTTTGTATCGTAAAAGAACAATACCCTGGTGCATTGACTAAATACTATATTTATTATTATGATATGTTTTTCAAAAATATTTTATGGGGAATTCAGAATGAAAGTTGACGGAAAAGAGATGAGGCCGATATGGTTTGAGAAAGGCTTGCAAACAGTCCAGGTGATAGATCAGAGATTTTTGCCCCATCAATTGATCATAAAAGATTTAAAAACTGTTGATGACACAATTTATGCCATAAAAGAGATGGTGGTGCGAGGTGCTCCTTTGATTGGTGCAACAGGTGCATTTGGAGTATATATCGCACTTGTCCAGGAAAACAATAAAGGTACAGATGATAATTATATAATTACACAATGTAACCGTCTTAAAGATGCACGACCAACAGCCATGAATCTTTTCTGGGGTGTTGATAGAGTTTTGTCTGAGGCATTAAAGCAGGGAAATTATGAAAACAGGGTGAAGGCAGTCCTTGATGAAGCGCTTAAAGTTATTGAAGAAGAAGCTGTAAATTGTCAGAAAATCGGAGAATATGGTATGCCGATTATTGAACAGATCAGTAAAAGGAAAAACAATGCGCCAGTTAATATCTTAACCCACTGCAATGCTGGCTGGCTGGCCTGTATTGAGTATGGTACTGCAACAGCTCCTATATATACTGCCTTTGACAGCAATATTGATGTCCATGTGTGGGTGGATGAGACAAGACCTTTAAATCAAGGTTCTCGCCTTACTGCATGGGAACTTGGCAAGCATGGTGTAAATCATACCATCATCACAGACAATGCCGGCGGGCATATCATGCAGCACAACATGGTGGATCTTGTCATTGTGGGAACAGACAGAACCACAAGAGCCGGAGATGTGGCAAATAAAATTGGCACATATTTAAAGGCCCTTGCAGCAAAAGATAATAATATCCCATTTTATGTTGCTTTGCCTTCAAGCACCTTTGACTGGGATATCACCGATGGTATTGCAGATATTCCCATAGAAGAGAGAGACCCAGATGAAATCAGATATGCCCAGGGCCTTGTTAATGGTAAACTTGAAAATGTACTTGTACCTCCTGCCCAAAGCAGGGCTGCAAACCATGCCTTTGATGTAACACCTGCAAGGCTTGTAACAGGATTTATTACAGAACGTGGTGTGTGCAGGGCGACTGAACATGATATATTATCCCTGTTTCCGGAGAAAATTTAAGATTAAATTATGAAAACAAAATTAATCTTTAAACAACTGAATATTTTCGATATAAAGAATTTATATAAAACAGGTACACACTTGGAACTGGTAATGAAAAATAGAGAAGGGAACCCCATATGCTTACAGATTTGGAAAAAAAGATAATCAGCCTGCTGCAAACTGATATACCGGTTGTTAAACGGCCATTTCTTGAAATGGCAGAACAGATTGGCATCACTGAAGATAAATTTTTAAGTGTATTAAAAGACCTTGATAAAAGAGGAATGATAAGAAGATTTGGTGCCACGTTAAAGCATCAGAAATCAGGATTTAAAGCAAACGCCATGGTTGCCTGGAAGGTTGATGAAGACAAGGTTGAAACAGTTGGGAATATCATGGCAGGATTTCATGAAATTACCCATTGCTACAGGCGTAACCCTGCCCCTGACTGGAAATATAATCTTTATACTATGGTTCATGCATCCACGGAAGATGAATGTTATGCCCTTGTAAAAAAGATTTCCAAAGCTGTGGGCCAGGATGAATATGAGCTGTTGTTCAGCAGGCAGGAGCTTAAAAAGACTTCCATGAAATATTTTGAAGATTAACCCTCCCCATATACTGTGTATAAATCCCTGGATTCATGATTTTGCAGCATTTGATTTCTGGGCAAAACCCCTTGGGCTTTTGTCCATTGCTGCCACTCTTCGTAAAAAAGGGTTAAAAATAAGCTACATTGACTGCCTTGACCGATTTCATCCAGAAGAATCCAAAAAGATAAAACTATTCTGGGATGGAAGGGGGCCCTTTAGAAAAACTGAAATTGAGTTGCCAGAAGAACTTGCATCAAAAGAGCTTAAAATTATTGGAAAGAAATATTCACGTTATGGCATAAAACCTGAGTGGTTTAAAGCAGACTTAAAACAAATAAAAAAACCAGACATAATTTTTGTTACCTCTTTAATGACCTACTGGGCATCTGGAGTAAAAGAGACCATTGAAATTATTAAAGAGGTTTATCCTGATGTGCCAATTGTTCTTGGTGGTATCTATGCCACCTTGAATTTTGAGCACGCAAAAGAATATACTCTGGCAGATCTTGTGATAAAAGGAGCAGGAGAGCATCAATTAAAAAAAAATATCATGCAATTGACAGGGTTTGAATTGAGTGGCAGCAATATATCCAGTGATCTTGATGCCTTGCCTTATCCTGCCCTTGATCTTCAAAATAAAATTACCTATGCACCGATTTTAACATCACGGGGTTGCCCTTTTTCCTGTGATTATTGTGCCTCCTCATATCTTGAGCCAAAATTTCGGCAAAGATCGCCTGAAAATGTATTTCAAGAGATTAAACACTGGCATGACAATTATCATGTCAAGAATTTTGCTTTTTACGATGATGCCCTGCTGATCAATGCAAAATCATATGCTTTTTCTCTATTTGAAAAAATCATTGATTCTAAAATGGATGTATGGTTTCATACACCTAATGCCCTTCATATTAATGCTATCACGCAGCAGGCAGCAGATCTCATGTTTCAAGCAGGGTTTAAAACAATTCGCCTGGGGCTTGAAACAACAGAATTCTCTGAAAAAAGAAGTCATGATATTAAAGTTGTTGAAAAGGATTTTTTCCAGGCAGTTGAACATCTGAAAACTGCCGGTTTTACACAAGAACAGATGGGAGCATATTTATTATGTGGTTTGCCAGGACAAAATCTTGATGAAGTTGAGATTTCCATGCAGATTGTGGCAAAAACCGGGATAATGCCTGTCCTTGCCTATTATACTCCTATTCCCCATACACCAATGTGGGACTATGCCGTGAAACATTCAAAGTTTGATTTGCTTGAACACCCTGTTTTTACAAACAATACTCTTTTCCCCTGTATAAATTCAGACATTGACTTAAAACAAATTTCCCGATTGAAAAATATAAAAATTTAATATATAACTTGCCTGTTTGTTAGGATTGTATTGTTATAATGTGATGGTTCTATTGTGATAGCATAAGCATTAACCTTTTAACGAGGTAAAATTTGGACTTAACTAATATAATAATTCAGACTCTTGGCGGTCTTGGACTGTTCATTCTGGGAATGAAAATGATGACCGAAGGCCTCCAGGCCACTGCCGGGCA
>JAOZRI010000284.1 GCA_029940235.1 Desulfobacula sp.
AAAAATGTGTCAGAGCAGGCGGAAAACATAATGATCTTGAGAATGTAGGATATACTGCAAGGCATCACACCTTTTTTGAAATGCTGGGTAATTTTTCCTTTGGTGATTATTTTAAGGAGAAAGCCATTGATTTTGGATGGGATCTGCTCACCAATGGTTATGGATTTGACAAAGAAAAATTGTGGGTTTCAGTTTATCAGGATGATGATGAAGCCTATGATATCTGGAAAGACCAGGTAGGAGTCCCTGAAGAGAGGATTGTAAGGCTGGGCGAAGAGGATAATTTCTGGTCCATGGGAGATACAGGACCGTGCGGCCCGTGCAGTGAAATCCATATTGACCGTGGAATTGAATTTGGGTGTGACAGGAAAGAGTGTGCTGTGGGCTGCGACTGTGACCGTTGGCTTGAGTTGTGGAACCTTGTATTCATGCAGTTTGACAAAGATGAAACAGGCAAGATGACACCATTGCCAAAACCAAGTATAGATACAGGTCTTGGTCTTGAACGTGTAATTTCTGTTTTACAGGAAGTTCCCACAAATTATGACACAGATCTGTTTATTCCCATAATGGATAAAGTAGGTGAACTTTCCGGGAAAAAACGCAATGAATCCAACCTTGTTGAAATTGCCATGAAGGTCATTGCAGATCACTCAAGGGCATCTGCCTTTTTAATATGTGACGGGGTTCTGCCTTCCAATGAAGGAAGAGGCTACGTTCTTCGCCGTATAATGAGGCGTGCCATCCGGTATGGAAGAAGTATTGGACTTGTAAAACCCTTTTTACATGAAACTGTCAAAACAGTTTTTAGTATTATGGATGAAGCATATCCTGAGCTTAAAGACTCTTCTGCCTTTATTTTGAATGTTGTTGAAAATGAAGAAAAAAAGTTTCTTGAAACACTTGATACCGGCATGAAACTTCTGGAAACAACCATAGATGATTTAAAATCAGAAAGCAGATCCAAAATAGCTGGGGATGTAATTTTTAAACTCTATGATACCTTTGGATTTCCAGTGGATATCATTGTTGACCACGTTAAAGAGATGGATATTGAACTTGATATTGACGGATTTGATAAAGCCATGGCACAACAGAAGGCAAGGTCAAAATCCACTAAAAAATTTGCAGGTGTGGGAAAGGCTTACAGGGCTTTAACATCTAAAGGAATAAAAACAACCTTTGAAGGCTATGATAAGATTAAAGGCGAATCCAAAATCATCATAATTGTCAAAGATGATAAAGAAATTAAAACAGCAAAACCAGAAGAAGATATAGAAATTGTCACTGACTCTACGGTGTTCTATGCTGAATCCGGCGGTCAGGCAGGAGATACCGGAATCTTTGAAAACAGTAACTGTATCATAAATATAACAGATACACTTAAAGATCCAAGCGGATTAATCATTCATAGCGGCACAGTTAAACAAGGTGAAGCCCATAAAAATGATTCGTTCACCCTTAAGGTCAATGCAGCACAAAGACAAGATACTGCCTTGAATCATACGGCCACACATATTCTGCACTCAGCCTTGAAAAATGTCCTTGGGGATCATATTAAACAGGCAGGTTCCCTTGTAACAGATTCAAGATTAAGATTTGACTTCAGCCATTTTTCACCAATTTCAACCAAGGATCTTAAGAGCATTGAAAATGAAATTAATTTAAGGATTCGTGAAAATCATCCTGTTAAAACAGAAGAGATGAACATGGATGATGCTGTTAAACAGGGTGCAACAGCTCTTTTTGAAGAAAAATATGGAGATGTGGTAAGGGTTGTCTCCCAGGGTAATTTCTCTTCAGAGCTGTGTGGAGGAACCCATACAAAACTAACAGGTGATATCGGATTTTTAAAAATACTGTCAGAGACCGGGATTGCCTCCGGGGTCAGGAGAATTGAAGCTGTAACAGGGCAAAAAGCTTTAGATATTGTCCATAATGAACAGCATGTGATTAACTCTTGTGCCACTCTGCTCAAAGGATCAAAAGATGAGATAACTTCAAAAATCGAGACTCTATTAAAGGATAAAAAAGATCTTGAAAGACAACTTAAAGCCATTAAAGCCAAAATGGCATCCAAATCCATGGAAAACATTGATGATGAAATAAGAGAAATAAATGGTATTAAGGTGATTTCAAAGAAAGTTGAGATTGAGAACCCCTCCCAGCTAAGGGATCTTGCAGATAAATTCAAAACAAAAATAGGTTCTGGTATTGTTCTTCTTGGTGCTAAATCAGGGGAAAAAGCCCTGCTGATCTCTGTGGTGACAAAGGATTTAACAAAGAGTTATAAAGCCGGTGACATTGTGAGGCAAGCTGCACAAATAGTTGGCGGCGGCGGTGGCGGACGTCCAGATATGGCCCAGGCCGGAGGTACAAAACCTGAGAATCTTGACAAGGCACTTGAATCGATATTTGAAATTTTGTCATAATAATCAGTGCCTTACTACAGAACTTTAAAAAAAGTTATCAGTTGTCAGCAACAGCATACTGATAGTCTGACAACTGATAACTGATAACTATGACAGCATATTTCATAAGACGACTACTTCTGGTGATACCGACATTTGTGGGTATAACCATAATGGTTTTTACAATAACCCGTTTTGTACCCGGCGGCCCCATTGAAAGAATAATTGCAGATACAAGGGCCATGCAGACCGGTCAGTCAGGATCAAGTATCTCTTCCACACCGGGCCAGAGCAATGGACAGCCTCTCTCTGAAGAGCAGATTCAAAAATTAAAAGAGTATTACGGATTTGATAAACCAATATTAACAAGCTATTTTTTATGGCTTTCTAAAGTGTTAAAAGGTGATCTTGGCAAATCCACCCGATACTATGATCCTGTCTGGGATATGATCAAGGAGAGAATCCCCATTTCACTCTATTTTGGCATTTTAAGCTTGATAATGATTTACGGAGTGTGCATTCCCCTTGGCCTTGCAAAGGCTGTCCGGCATAAAACAGGATTTGATAATATTACCTCCATTATTATTTTCACAGGATATGCGATTCCTGGGTGGGTGGCAGGAGTTCTAATGCTGGTTTTATTTGCATCAAATTTTGATCTGTTTCCACTTGGAGGTCTTGTATCAGAACTTTTTGACGAGATGACTCTTATGGAAAAAGCTCTTGATATTGCCTGGCACACTATTTTGCCCCTGTTTTCCTATGTCATTGGCTCTTTTACTGTAATGACACTCTTAATGAAAAACACACTGATGGATAATTTATCATCTGATTATGTAAGAACAGCCATTGCCAAGGGTCTTCCCTTTAAAAAAGCTATATTAAACCATGCCATGCAAAACTCCATGATTCCTCTTGCCACAAGCTTTGGAAATAATATCTCCATTATTTTAATGGGATCATTTTTAATTGAAAAGGTATTTAATATCAATGGTATGGGACTGTTGGGATATGAATCCATACTTGACCGTGATTACCCCGTTGTCATGGGTATTCTTGTAATCTCTTCACTTCTGTTTATGATTGGCAATATTTTGTCTGACATCTGTGTTGCACTTGTTGATCCAAGGGTAAGGTTTAAATAATGATAAGATCAAACTATAAATAAGGCATGAATGAATCCTGTTACTTTAAAAAAAATACAGAGGTTTAAATCAATAAAAAGAGGTTTCTGGTCATTGATCATACTTTCAATAATGATTT
>JAOZRI010000030.1 GCA_029940235.1 Desulfobacula sp.
GTGCTGCTGTTGGTACTTCTCCTGCCTATGGATGTTCAGCCCAGGTTGCTGAAGTCACTGTTGATATGGAGACAGGCCAGGTTATCATTGAAAACATAACCGATGCCCATGATTGCGGCAAAGCGATCAACATGACTTCTGTAGAAGGACAGATGGAAGGATCTGTATCCATGGGAGTTGGCGAAGCCATGCACGAGGAGGTTATTTTTGATGACAAGGGCAATGTAATCAACAATGACCTTGCAGAGTACAAACTTGTTACAGCAATGGATATGCCTGCTGTCAAAGCAATTGTTGTGGAAAGTGATGAACCAAATGGACCATTTGGTGCCAAAGAAGTTGGAGAAGGTGCTATCATGCCCACAATTCCTGCTATTTTAAATGCTGTTTATGATGCAGCAGGAGTAAGGGTCTTTGAACTCCCATTGACTCCTGAACGGGTTTACACTGCTATTCAGGAATATAAGGAAAGGACAGGAGCTGCTTAAAGCCTATGTCCTTACAGTATGTCAGAGCCTGATAACCCAAAGACCGCGCAACACCTGAAGGCTGCATGTAAAGAGCGTTATGCACGCCAGATCCTTTTGCCCCAGATCGGCTCCAAAGGTCAGCAGGCACTCGGTAAATCCAGTGTCCTGATCGCCGGAGCCGGGGGGCTTGGATCAATATCAAGCCTTTACCTTGCTGCTGCCGGTGTGGGGCATATTATCATTGCTGACCATGACCATGTAGAAGAGAGTAATCTTAACAGACAATTATTACACTCTGAAACTTCCCTTGGAATAGAAAAAGTAAAATCTGCCGCTAACCGCCTACAAGAGCTAAACTCCTCAATTAAGATTACCCCTGTTCAAAAAAAACTGAATGCAAAAAATATAGATTTACTTGTTAAAAAAATTGATATTATTGTTGACGCATGTGATAATTATAAAACAAGACAAATTTTAAACCGGGCATCAATCCGGCATGACATACCCTTTATATTTGGCGGAGTACAAGGATTTAACGGCATGGTATCATGCTTTATTCCTGGACGCACACCCTGTTTTGAATGCATTGTAAAACCTCCAAAAAACAAGATTGACAAGGGTATAATTGGAGCTGTTGCCGGCATAACAGCATCCATACAGACCATGGAAACCATTAAATTATTATTGAATATTGGCTCAAGAGCTGACAGGCTTGAAAACAGGCTTCTTAAAATTTCAGGCCTTGATATGAAAATAAAATCCATATCACTTGAGCCTGATCCAGACTGTCGTGTTTGCAAACACATTAACTGTAAATAATAAATTATACTGTTTTCCATTAAAAGAGTGCTTAATAAAGGGGGAAAATATGAAAATAGAATTAAATGGCTTAGGGGAAACTATTCCTGAAAATATAAGCATTGATGCTCTCATTGACCTGTTCAAAGAGGGTGATCCCGATTTAATTGTTGAAGTCAATGGTAAATATATTTTTCCAAAAAATTATAAAAAAACAACTATCATAGAAAATGATACTATAGAATTTATCAACCCCAACCTTGGTGGATAATTTTCAAAGAAAACTAAATTATGAAATACTATGAAAAAGACAAATTAAAGGCTATCCCTGTTCAAGAGGCTGTTGGCAAAATTCTGCTCCACGATATCACAAAGATTGTTCCTGATATTTTTAAGGGACCTTCCTTTAAAAAAGGTCATCTTATTAAAGAGTCAGATGTCCAAGAGTTGCTCAATCTTGGAAAAGAACATATTTATGTTGCATGCCTTAATGGTGAAATTCATGAAAATGATGCTGCTATCAGGATTGCCAGGGCTTCCCTTGGGAATAATATCACCTTGGGCAAACCCAATGAGGGCAAGGTAGGATTTACATCAAAAATCCAGGGTCTTTTAAAAATAAATATTCAAGGCCTCATGGAACTCAACTCTGTCCAGGATGTTATATTTTCCTCTCTTCATACCAATCAAATGGTAAGCCTGGGCAAAGAACTTGCAGGCACAAGAGTTATCCCTCTTTCCACAGATGAAAACAATATCATTGAGGCTGAAAAAGTCTGTAAAAAATATTTTCCCATAATTGATGTAAAACCTTTTATAAAAACAGATGTTGGGATGGTCATCACAGGCTCAGAGGTTTACAGCGGAAGAATCAAAGATGGATTTGGTCCTGTTGTTCAAAAGAAATTTGAAGAGCTTGGATCCAGAATCATGGAAAAGAAAATTGTTTCTGATGAGCTTGATATGACTGTATCTGCCATAAGAGACCTGATAGAAAAAGGAGCTGGCATGATTGCTGTAACCGGCGGCATGTCTGTGGACCCTGATGACCTCACCCCTGCTGCCATACGTGCTGCAGGAGGTGAAATCGTATCCTATGGAGCTCCTGTTCTGCCAGGTGCCATGTTCATGCTTGCATTCATAGATGATATCCCTGTTATAGGTCTTCCAGGGTGTGTCATGTATTATCGGGCATCAATTTTTGATCTTGTTGTTCCAAGACTTCTTGCAGGAGAAAAAGTTACTAAATCAGACATCATACAAATGGGACATGGTGGATTTTGTTCATCATGTAAAACATGCAGGTTTCCTTCCTGCAGCTTTGGAAAATAACCGGCATGGCAGTAGCATAATTGTTTTTCACAATAAAGAGTTAAGGTATAACCTCAAATTGCACAACGCCAAATAAAAGAGTTATGATATGGAATTATTAAATCAACAGATACTTGACAATCTCGAAAAAAATGAAACCTTTGCCATTGCCACAATAATCACACACCAGGGTTCCACCCCAAGAACCTCTGGCAGCAAGATGGTAGTATTAAAGGACAAAACCATTTATGGTACCATTGGCGGGGGGCTTGTGGAAGCAATGGTCATTGATGTATGTGTGGACATGATATCTCAAAATAGATGTTCAATCAGGGAATTTACCCTTGATCAGGAGCTCAAGGATGGTCTGGATATGGTCTGTGGCGGAGCTCTTTCTGTCATGATTGAAACAGTTATCCCAGATCCCGGTCTTGCAAGTATGTTTCATGCCCTTGCTGATCTTGAAACAGAGGGGAAAAAAGGGTTTCTTGTTTCAAAAATTCAAGGTTTCAGTAAATCAGATTTTACAATGCAAAAATGCCTTGTTCTGCCCGATGGAAGTATTTTTGGGAATAATATGCTGCCTAAATCTCTTTTTGATGCTATTCTTGACAACAAGTTTCATGGTTCAGCTCCAATAATTCACAACCATAACCTTGATGAATTTATTATTGAACCAATCCTGGCCAAGGAGTGTATATATATTTTTGGTGCAGGACATGTTGGATTTCAGCTTGCACGGATTGCCCATATTACTGGTTTTCAAACTATTATTATTGATGACAGAGAAGAGTTTGCAAACTATCAACGTTTCCCCCATGCAAGGGAAGTCCAGGCTGTAAAACACTTTTCCAATGCTTTTGACAATCTTAAAATTGATAACAATTCATATATTGTTATTCTTACGCGGGGCCATCTCCATGATCAGACCGTTCTTGAAGCTGCCCTTAAAACATCTCCTGCCTATATCGGCATGATAGGAAGCAGAACAAAAAGAGACAAGATATACGCAAACCTTTTACAAAAAGGAATTGCAAAAAAGATATTAGGAGCAGTATATTCTCCCATTGGTCTTGAGATAGATGCCCAGACCCCTGGAGAGATTGCTGTAAGCATTATGGGAGAAATTATCAAAAAAAGATATAGCAATTGAGCAGCCAGCCCCAAAAAATATCAGCAATAATACCGGCTGCAGGGTTATCCACAAGGATGCATGAATACAAACCTCTGCTAAAAATTGGCAAGCTTACAATAATTGAACATACAATAGGGGTTTTTCAAAAATGTAATATCAGTGATATTATTGTGGTAACAGGCCATAACCAGAAAAAAATTGAACCTGTAATACAAAATGCCGGTGCCAGATCTGTTTTTAACAAAATTTTTAAAGAGGGCATGCTGAGCTCAATACAAACAGGAGTTAAACAAATCTGTTCTGAAAGCTCTGGTTTTCTCCTGCTGCCTGTAGACATTCCCCTTGTCAGACCTTCTACACTTAAGGGTATTATATCCATTGCAAAAAAAAACCAAAAGCACATTATTATTCCAAAATTCAACAAAGAACCTGGGCACCCCCCTTTTATACCTGCATGGCTGATACCAAAGATTCTTAAACTCAAAGATGATTCAAATCTTGGTGCGCTGCTGCTTTCTCTAAAAGAACACCAGAAAGACCACACTGTCCATGATTCAACCATTTTAATGGATGCTGACACTCCAAAAGCCTATAAGACACTAAAAGAAAAATACAATACCATTGATATTCCGGATAAAAATGAGTGTCTCTCCATTATCAATACAGATCTCAAAGAAGAAGAAAATATCCAGTCCCATGTAAAACTGGTGACCAAAACAGCCATAATGCTTGCCATGGCAGTTAGGGCAAATCCTGTAATAACAAAACCAGGTAAAAACAATCTTGACACCATTGGTCTTGATGTGGATCTAATTTATGCAGGAGCTCTTCTCCACGATATCAAACGAAAAGAGAGAAATCATGCACAATCAGGTGCCCAATATCTTTTATCCCTTGGGTTTCCAAAGGTTGCAGATATTATCTCCCAACACATGGATCTTAATTTACCTCTTTCAGACAATCTGACTGAAACTCAAATCGTCTATTTTGCAGACAAACTGTGTAATGGTGCCATGCTTGAACCAGATCTTGACTACTCCAGGCGCTTTAAAGAAAAAATCAGACAAACACCCCATGCAAAAAAGATAATTTTAAAACGATATGAACATTCTGTGATCATACAAAATCGAATCGAAGACCTTGCTAAAAAACCGATTAAATCCATTCTTTCAATGCTGATATGAACATACTCAATTCATATACACCCGGCTCAAAAAGATTTCAGGAAGAGCTGTCAAATCAGTATTTCAAACCCCATAAAAATAATTCTTTAATCTTTCTTTTGCGACATGGACAGATAAATGGTCACAAAATAAAACGTTTTATCGGTCAGACAGATGTTCCATTGGATCATACAGGTATAAAACAGGCAATGTTCTGGCAGAAATCCTTTGCTTCAATAAAATTTAATGCTGTTTATTCAAGCTCTATGCAACGTTGTCTTAATACAGCTCAACTGGCAAGCCCACAAAGCCATATCAATATTAGCCCGGGACTCAATGAAATCAATATGGGAGAATGGGATGGTAAGAGCTTTACTAAAATTAAAAAAGAGAAGCCTGGAGAGTTTAAAAAAAGGGGTGAAAATATATATAAATTCCGACCTGCCAAAGGAGAAAGTTTTCAAAATCTATCCAACCGGGTGTTTCCCTTTTTCAAGGAACTAAAAACAAAACTATCGGAATTAAATACCAGAGGCAATAAAATACTTGTAGTAACACATGCTGGAGTTATCAGAATTCTTCTCTGCCATATCCTTGGAATGAACCCTGAAGACCTGTTTAAAATTAAACTTAATTATGGTCATCTATTTATTTTAAAAATCAAGCATACGGTTTAAAGGGATCAAAGCTTTCTGGCGTATAGTTTCATCAATGTGGATTTCATTATCTGGATTTTCATCTTCAAGAACCTGGGCAAGATTTTTAAGACCATTCATGGCCATCCAGGGGCAGCGTAAACATGATTCGCATGTGGCAAAATCACCGCCTGTTGGAGCTTCCATAAATATTTTATCCGGGGCTGCCTGCTTCATTTTATAAAAAATACCAGGTTCTGTTGCCACAATAAAACTTTTTGCATCAAGTTTTTTTGCTGCATCTATTATTGCAGTGGTAGAACCTACAATATCTGCCATTGCAATTATATCCTCCGGAGATTCAGGATGAACAAGAACAGCAGCTTCAGGATACTGCAGTTTCAAATCTTTAATACCTTTGGCCTTAAAACTTTCATGTACCACACATGTTCCAGGCCACAACAGCATATTCTTGGCTCCACTCATCCTCTTGACATAATTACCAAGATATTTATCAGGAGCCCAGAGAATTTTTTCACCAATATCTGTCAGATGTTTTGCTATTTTTAAGGCAATACCGGAAGTTACCACCCAGTCAGCTCTGGCTTTTACAGCAGCACTGGTGTTGGCATAAACTACCACAGTATGATCAGGATGGGAGTCGCAGTATTTTTCAAATAAAGATGCAGGGCAGCTTATATCAAGAGAACAGTCAGCCCTTGTGTCCGGCATCAATACCTTTTTTTCTGGATTTAGTATTTTGGCAGTCTCACCCATGAAACGAACACCTGCCACCACAAGGGTTGAGGCCGGATGTTTATTTCCAAATTTTGCCATCTCCAACGAATCTGCTACAGTACCGCCTGTTTCATCGGCAAGTTGCTGTAGTTCAGGAGCGGTATAATAGTGAGCAACCAGAACAGCTTTCTTCTTTTTAAGCAGATGTTTAATTTTAATTATTAAATGCTTCCTGGCAGCTTTATCCAAACCTGCATCCTGCTCTTCTGCAAGCTTTTTAGCATGCTTCACCTTGATTTTAATATTATCTATTTCTCTATTGATTTCCATCATAATCAAAAAGATAACACCACCTTGTGGTATATGCAAGTATATTTATCAATTTAATAAATATGAAATGATTTAAGAAAATATTTTAAAATCCTGGCAATCCAGAACCCCTTAGATCACCTTTAAGTTCTGGCAAGAACCAGAACCTCAACTCTGTTAACACCGTTTTTTAACAATTCTAAAGCAGCTTCGTTGCATGTCGCACCAGTGGTAAAAACATCATCAATTAAAAGAATATTTTTATTTTTCACCCTCTTTTGATCAACCACTTTAAAGGCCTTTTTTAAATTATTTTTTCTCTGTTCAATATCAAAACCGGTTTGAGGTTTTGTTTTTTTAACCCTGACAAGGACACCTGTATCAATTTTCCATAAAGGTGTCTGTCCATAATGCTGTTGATATAATTTTACAAAATTACGGATCAATAAAAAAGCCTGATTAAAACCACGTTCTCGAAGTTTGGTTTTATGCAGCGGCATTGGGATAATCAGATCAATATCAGGTTTTTCATAATGTGTTAAAAATGTTTGAAACAACAACAGCTCAAATACTTTTCCAGCAGCAAGTTTTGAACTGTATTTAAAAAGAGGAATAGCATCTTTGATTATACCCTTATATTCTGTTGCTGCCCTGACCTTTTCTACTTTTAATGGTGTTTTAATGCAGGCTTCACATACATGATTTTCATTAAAAACCTGGCTGAAACCTTGTGAAAATTTAACTCCGCATTTTAAGCAGTAAGGATCCTCAATATGATAGAAACCTGCCTGCATACATGCATCACAAAAACAGGTCTCCATGGTATTAGGTTTACCCATGTCAGGGTCAATATATGCATTGCATTTTAAACACTTTAAAGGATATATAAGCTGTTCAAAAATTGCGATACCCTTTTTTACCATTAAAAAGGGATATGTACTCAAACAGTTTTTAAAGTTTGTGGTCATATACCACCTTTTAAACTTTAAGAGCGCTGTCGAAGGGCTTCATACATTGCAATACCTCCTGCAACAGAAGCATTTAAAGAATTAATATCTCCTTGATTGGGAATGGATAATAAAAAATCACACTCTTTTTTTACTCCGGGCCTTATGCCTTTATGCTCACCCCCAATAACAAGTGCAATATCTCCTTTAAGATCAGAATCAAACAGAGAGATATCACCTTTGGCATCGAGCCCTGATATCCATACCCCATTTTCTTTTAAGGACCTTAATATGGAAGCCGTATTAGTAATCA
Source organism: Desulfobacula sp. (assembly GCA_029940235.1). Taxonomy (GTDB): domain Bacteria; phylum Desulfobacterota; class Desulfobacteria; order Desulfobacterales; family Desulfobacteraceae; genus Desulfobacula. The sequence goes on from JAOZRI010000030.1 coordinate 7,820, forward strand.
TAAAAATATTGGCATGCTCCATGGCTCCGGCAGAGCCTCTGGATACTGTTGAAGAAGGCCCAACACACCTGTCTTTTGGGATTAGGATATAATCAACTCCTGCACAAAGCGCTGTTCGTATAAGAGCACCAAGGTTATGAGGATCTTCAATACTCTCCATTATTAAAATAAAGAGAGGTTTTTCTCTTTTTTGCAAAAGTGCTACAATTTGGGAAGCATTCTGCACAGGATAAAAAGAAGTTTGAGCAAGTATGCCCTGATGAGTAGAAAAAGAGTTGGAAAAATCAATCATTTTATCAAGAAATTCAGGGCTAACTATCTCTATTTTAATATTTTTTTTTCCGGCAAGGGTTTGAATTTTTTCAAATCGTTTTAACGACCTTTTTTTTGAGATAAATATCTTGTGAAATTTTCTTTTATCTGCTTTTAAAGCTTCATATATGGAATGAAAACCAAAAAGGATATCAGTTTTTACTTTCATGATTTTAATTCATTTCATCTTTAAAAATTTTAAAAAGCTCTTCTTTAGCCTGTTCAAGATCATCATTTATCACCACATATTGATATAAATTTTTCTGGGCTATTTCTGTTGTTGCATTCTTGAGTCGTGTCTCAATTATTTCCTGGGAATCAGTTCCACGCTTTTTAAGACGATGGGACAAAACTTCAATTGAAGGGGGCATGATAAAGATAGTCACCATATTAAGAGCCGATTTCATTATCTGCCGGGCACCCTGGACATCAATGTCAAGGAGAAGGCTTTTCCCTTGGTCCAGATTTTTTGTTACAAAGTCTTTGGATGTTCCATAATAATTTTCATGAACCTCTGCCCATTCAAGCAAATCACCTTGTTTTATTTTCTCTTTAAACTCTTTTTTGCTGACAAAATAATAATCAAGGCCTTCCTGCTCATCTTTTCGAGGGGGTCTTGTTGTGTGGGAGATTGAATAGGAAAGCCCCTTAAAATGCTCCAATACTATTTGAATCAATGTTGTTTTCCCAGCACCTGAAGGAGCTGATATAAGATACAATTTCCCTTTATTATCCATGGTGTTAGGATTGCCTCTCATCCATCAGGGATGCAAACCTGTTGGAAACAGTTTCTGCTTGAATTGCAGACAAAATTACATGATTACTTTCCGTGATAATGATAGCTCTTGTTTTTCTGCCATGGGTCACATCAATGAGGCGTTTTTCTTCTCTGGCTTCATCCTTGACCCTCTTCATGGGAGATGAACCAGGAGCTAAAATTGCCACAACTTTTTGAGCCACCACAGTATTGCCAAAACCTAAATTTAAAATAAGTTGTTCCATGGATGCATCCTTCCAGATATTTCAATTTGATTTTAAATAATTATCTTTTTTTTAATTCTGGCTGAAATAATAAAGTATCTGCCATACAGGTTATTCGATATTCTGCACCTGTTCTCTGATTTTTTCAAGCTGGGATTTAAGATCAACCACCATATGGGACAATAAAGCATTACCGGCTTTTGAACCAATGGTATTAAATTCACGATTAAATTCCTGGATCAAAAAGTTCAGTTTCCTGCCCTGGGAAATTTCTGAATCAAGGCAGTCACGGAAAAGCTTGATATGGCTATAAAGCCTTACAATTTCTTCTGATACATCACTTTTATCAGCGATTATGGCTGCTTCCTGGGCAATTCTTACAGGATCCAGGCCCTTGACCTCAGAAGTCAGGCCAGATATTTTTTCCATGAGCTTGTTTTTATAAAACAGTGGGATTTTCTCAGCTTCTCTCTCAACAAGCTTTAATTTATCTTCAATATAATCAAGCCTTGAAACAAGATCTTGATAAAGATTGCCCCCTTCTTCTTGCCGCATGGCATTGAGATTCATGCTGGCAGCTTCTATGCAAGGTTCAACAGCTTCCCATAATTTCTGTGAATCCTGCTCTTTTTTTATGGGAACAATGATATTTCTCGCTGTCAGAATATTGTCCAGTGAAATATCTGCTGAAAGATTTAAATCTTGTTTAACCCTGTCAACCGCCTGATAGTATGATCTTGCTCTTACATCATCAACTTCAAATAATTCCTGATCTTTTGCAGCATCATTAATGGAGAGCCTGATCTCAATTCTCCCTCTGTCATGGGTCTTGACAATGATTTTTTTAATACTCTCTTCAAATTGTTGACACGATTCAGGGCTGTAAAATGCAATATCAAGATGCCGTGAATTATAGGAACGAATGGTGACATCTGCTGTGGTTGTATCATGGGTATTAGATACCTGTGAAAAAGCGGTCATACTTTTAATCATTTTAATTTTCCTCTATTTACTTTTCATCTGCCTGCTTTTAAATCCATAAGATATTTATTTCTGACCTTTGATAAAAATGAAATCATGCTTTTTGAAGCGTAATCTGGATATGTCCACTCCAATGCTTTAAAACCTTTTTTTTTAGAATACATTAATGTCAGATCTGCATAAATTTTCCGGCCAATATAAATCCTGTGGGAATACTCCTTGCCAGTGGCAAGAATAAACCGTGAAGAGACCAGATATCCAGGATCTATATTGATAGTTCTGTTACCAAAAAATGAAAATCTCTTTTCAATTGCATTGGTCTCTTCTTTGATCTCTGCAAGCTCATCCTGATTGATCAGTGGTTTAAATACAAATACCTTTCGATACAAGGGTGAGCCCATCTCTTTATAGTAATAATCAGTATAGATGAAATCAAGCCAGGGGCTGATCATGTCCACAGGTCCAAAAAAATCCTCAAGCAGAGTAAAAAGCTTATCAATATCTGCTTTATTATTCATGATACAGCCTACAACCAACTTTGCAGGATCTGGATTTTTGGGAGTACTCATCTTAAAGCGGTTTTGCCTCATCAATAAGCATAATGGGTATATCATCCTTAATCTCATATAACAGCGAACACGATTTGCACACAAGGCCGTCTTTTGCTTCATTTAAATTAATCTCGCCCTTGCATTTTGGACAAACCAGTATTTCCAGAAGTTCTTCAGAAACTGCCATGGTCTCTTTTCTCCTTATTAGTTTTATTGTCAACAGGCTGTTACACAATCAGGATCTGATACTTTATTATGATCGGTCGCCTGTATTGTCTGTAGTTTAAAGTACTCATTTTGCAAAGCCATCAATTCATCATGGGTTCCCTGTTCTTTTATTGAACCATTTTTTAATAAAATAATCCTTGAAGCATAGTTAATGGTAGACAATCGATGGGCAATAACAAAGGATGTTCTTCCCTTCATCAAATTTTCCAGAGCTTTTTGAACAACTCTTTCAGCCTGGGAATCCAATGCAGATGTTGCCTCATCAAGGATCAGTATTGGTGCATCTTTTATCAATGCCCTTGCAATACAGATTCTCTGTTTCTCTCCTCCTGAAAGCCTGGAACCAAATTCTCCAATAATTGTATCAAATCCTTTTGGAAAGCCTTGTATAAAATCAAATGCAAAGGCCGCCTTTGCTGCTTTTTCTATCTCAATATCCGTGGCATCCATTTTGCCATATCTAATATTATCCCTTACTGATTCATTAAAAAGAATGGGTTCCTGGGTCACAATGGCAACATGGTCCCGCAAAGACTTGATCGAATAATCTTTGATATCTTTCCCTGCAATCAATACAGATCCTCTTGTTACATCATAGAGCCTGGGTACAAGGTTAACAAGACTGGTCTTACCACCCCCGCTCATTCCAACCAGGGCAAGGATTTCTCCTTGAGCAACCTTTAAATTAATATTATTCAAGGCAGGAGCATCCTTTTCACTATAGGCAAAACTGACATTATTAAATTCAATATTAAAAGATTTTCCTTTAAGGATATCAGGATTTTCTTTTTCTACAATCAAAGATTCCTCTTCAAGAACATCAAATATTCTTGAAGCGGCTGCTGCACCCTCTTGAACAGTATTATTTAATTTAGAGATTTTTTTTACAGGACCATAAAGCATCATCACAGCAGTTAAAAAAGAGAAAAAAGTTCCAGGCGTTGATGTTCCGTTAATAACCCTCATACCCCCAAACCAGATAACAAATGCAACGCCGAATCCTCCAAGAAACTCCATTAAAGGCGAAGACAACGCCCTTGTCTTGGCTTTTTTCATCTCAAAACGAAAAAGTCTTTTAGTTTTTTCTTTAAATCGTTTTTTTTCAAACTCCTGGAGATTAAAAATCTTTATAATCTTGTTACCAACAAAGGTTTCTTGCAAAAACGAATTCAAATCTGCCATGGTTTCCTGGGTTCCGGTTGAAAATTTTCTAATCCTTCTTCCAAATATAACAATTGGATAAAACGCCAGGGGCAGAACCATAAAAGCACCAATGGCAAGCTGCCAGTCCCGATAAAAAACAACAAAGAGAAATGCTATAATGGAAAAAAAATCCATAAAAACATTAATTATCGCATTGGAGACCATATTTTTAATGATATCGACATCACTTGTTATACGAGACATCAAGGTTCCAATTTTTTCATTGTGTACAAAGGAAATTGGAAGATCTGTAATTTTTTCATATAAAGAATCTCTAAAAACCCGGACAACTCGCTGCCCTATATACTTCATAAAATATTCAGATCCATAGGCACAAAAACCTTTTAAAAAAAAAGCAAGAATTACAGCACCGGGAACTAATAACAGCATATCCCTGTTTTGTTTGATGAATATATCATCCATGATAGGTTTAACTAGAAATGCCATGGCTCCGTTTGCACCGGCCACAATTACCATGCACAATGCTGCCAGCAAAAACCTGTTTTTATAAACAAAAACAAGGGAAATAATTTTTTTTTGCCGTTCTCTGGATAATTTAGGATTCTTTTTTTTCATAAACCTTGAATTATTCTGGTTTGATTCATTGTGCCCTGATTTGCTATATCAGAACATATTATCAATATTTAAAAATATAAAACTATCTATCAACCATGATTCAATATGCATTTATACTCAATTTTTTCAAATTTTACAATATGCTGTGAAAGCTTAAGTCTTCCTTTAAAAAAAATAGACAAAAAACCTTGAATTATAAAAATATAGAATCCAACACAGGCCACACACTGCTGCCGGCAATAAAATTTTATATTTTAAAAATCTTGTTTGAAAACTCTTTGACCAATCCATCTGGTTAGTATATATTATTTATATTAGATTACAGTATTTAACTATTTTAATTAGAGCCCTCTTCAAAGGAGATTTTTATGGACAATCACACCATCTATTATGATACTATTATTAAGCTGACAAGTGCTATTTCACAATGTAAAGATCCTGCAAAGATAGCTCTTATTACAGCTGAAAGCGTAAAAAAAGCATTTGCCGCCAAAGGGTGTGCAGTATTCTTAGTGGACAGAGAAACCCGTGAGATGGGGCTTGTTGCTTCCAATGGTTTGAGCTCTGAATTCCTTGACAAGGGACCAGTCCATTTTATGCAGGAAATAAAAGATGCAAAAGATGCTGTTCCCATTGCCATACATGATGTGATGGATGATCCTCGAATTGAATATCCCAAAAAAGCTCAAAAAGAAGGAATCTCTTCCCTGCTCGGAGTTCCCATTATCAGCCATGACAAGATCATTGGCGCACTGAGGATATACACTGAAAAACAGTGGGAATTCTCCTTAAATGATATTGCCATGGCTCAGGCTGTTGCAATGATATGCGGAATGGCAATGGAAATGGGCTGGATGCACCAGGATCATGAATCCTTTAAGACCGATGTAGAGGGTAAAGACACTTTTGGGTTAGGCCGGTCAGACCGACCCCAAAATATGACCCAACTATTAAGATGCATAAGAAGCCTTAAACTCCCTGATAACAAATAAGCATCTGACCTGTTAAATAATTATTGAATCTTATTAAAACCGGGTAGAACTATGCGCTTTTTTTGACTTATA
>JAOZRI010000031.1 GCA_029940235.1 Desulfobacula sp.
TGTACCGTTTACGACTTATCATTTTTTCTGGGCTTTGTGGCCTCCTAATCATGTTTCAGGCGGGTTGTTCCCTCATCCAATCCCCTGATTCTATTTTAGAAGATAAAACCCTCACTTATCATCCCGGTAAATTTGTCTGGCATGATCTGGTGACCAGCGATGTCGCTGCAACTAAATCTTTTTATGGTCAGCTATTCAATTGGACTTTTGAACAACGTGGTCGATATACAATAGTTAGTCTCAATGATAAGCGGATTGGCGGAATTCTTGATATTCAACCAAAGACCCAAGAGCGCCATGCCGCACGCTGGATTTCATCTCTGTCTGTTTCCGATGTTGATCAAGCCGCAAGTGTCGTTTTAGCAAATGGTGGCAAAGTCCATAGGGGTCCAGAAAACATAGGAGATCGTGGACTGGTTGCCTTGGTCAGTGATCCACAAGGGGCGCAATTATCTTTGATTCATACGAAAAATGGTGACCCAGGCGATGGACCGATCGCAGACGGTTCCTGGCTCTGGCATGAACTGTGGACCAACAACCCCAATGATTCTGTTATTTTTTATCAGAAACTTGCTGGATATTCAACGGTTGAAGAGCTGGACTCTTATTTAATTCTAAAAACCGGAGATAAATGGCGGGCTGGAATCCGTAATCTTTTTAACCAGGCTCTAGAACAAAGATGGGTTCCGGTAATCAAAGTGAATGATGTGAAAGCTATATCGGTCTTGGCAAAACAGCTGGGCGGCAAGGTTTTAATCGAACCTGAGAACCCAGATTATATTGACCAGGTCGCCTTACTTGCTGACCCTTCAGGTGCCCTTTTTATGATTCAAGAGTGGTCAGGAATCGATGCTTTAAAGGAGGATAAGAAATAATGAAAATGTACAAGCATTTAAAATTTATCATCGTGGCCGGTGCCATTCTAATGCTGACAGGTTGTGCAGGTTCGGGATCCCATTCTACAATCTATTACGAAAGCTACCACGACCCATACCCACGTTGGGGGCACGGTGATGATACAACAATCATTATTGATCTGCCTGACAAGAAGCCGGAACGTCCGACAAGACCTCCGGGGATAAATCCACCGGGAGGCAGTCGTCCCAAACCCTCTCCGAAGCGGCGATAATCCTATAGGTGATAATGTATGAAAAAAGAACAAAAAGAGGGATTTAAAACATTCTCCTTTTGCTTCACACTTCTGGTGGGTTTTATAATCTGGTTTTTACCTGTTCCCCATGGTGTAAAAATTGAAGCCTGGCATCTTCTTGCCATTTTTATTGCTACCATAACAGGTATTATCCTGAAAATATTACCCATGGGTGCTGTTGCCACTATTGGAATTGCGGTGACTGCCCTGACAGGGGTTCTTGATCCTGAAAATCCCGGCAACGCCATTGCTTATTCCCTGAGTGGGTTTGCCAATACCACCATCTGGCTAATTGTGCTGGCCTTTTTCATTGCCCGTGGATTTATCAAAACCGGTTTAGGATCACGCATTGCCTTCCTTTTTGTGAAACGACTTGGAAAACGGACCCTGGGGTTAAGTTACGGGCTTCTTGGGGCGGATTTGATTCTGGCTCCTGCCATACCTAGTAATACAGCCCGGGCTGGTGGAATCATCTATCCCATAATGCGTTCACTGGCTCTTGGGTTTGGCTCAGATCCTGACAAACCAGAGACATGCAGAAAAATGGGTTCATTTTTGACCATGACTGCCTATCATGGAAATATTATAACATCAGCAATGTTTATGACAGCCATGGCAGCTAATCCCCTTGCTGCAAAGCTTGCTACTGATGCTGGTTTTGAAATTACATGGGGCAGCTGGGCTCTGGCAGCCAGTGTCCCGGGGATTATCTCTCTTGCTGTTGTGCCATACCTTTTATACAAGATGTATCCTCCTGAAATTAAAGCCACACCCAATGCTCCCGGCATTGCCCAGGAAAGACTGGATGAAATGGGTCCCATGAGTATATCTGAGTGGATCATGCTGTTTACCTTTATTACTTTGATTATATTGTGGATTTTTGGCAATAGCATTGGTGTTCATGGAACAACTGCCGGAATTATAGGACTAAGCGTACTCCTTGTATCAGGTGTGCTGACATGGAATGATGTGATCAGTGAAAAAGGTGCCTGGGACACACTTGTATGGTTTGCAGCTCTTGTTATGATGGCTACATATTTGAACAAATTAGGGATGATCGGATGGTTCGGAACCACCATGGAAGAATCAATATCTGGTGTTTCCTGGACAACTGCTTTTCCAATAATTATCTGCATCTATTTTTACTCACACTATCTTTTTGCCAGTTCAACCGCCCATGTTTCCGCCATGTATGCCGCTTTTCTTGCAGTTGGTGTTGCCGTGGGAATACCAGGCATGCTCCTTGCGCTCACTTTAGGATTTGTCAGTAATCTGTATGCTGTGGTCACACATTATGGAATGGGCCCTGCACCAGTGCTTTTCGGCTCTGGATACGTGGATTTGAAAACATGGTGGATACTTGGATTTATCATGAGTATTGTTTTTCTAATTATCTGGATGGGTATAGGTGGCTTGTGGTGGAAAGTTATAGGGCTGTATTGATTCAGACATAGTTGTTAAAAAGACAGAAAAAACATTTAGTAAAATTGACAAATGTTCATTCACTGGACAAATTAAACACTGGGCATATATTAGAAAATGTGTTTAAGAGAATCCTGATTTAACTTACAGCATGATTAAAAACATTCTCATCGGTCTTGTTCCCTTATGGCTTGGGGTGTAACTCTAATCCGAACCTTTTGAGCAGCTTTACATCCAGGGCCTGATATCATACTTTTACCCCCGGATAGCGGCAGGATATTAATCTGTGTGGCAATTCTCTGCTTTAGAGCTGAAACATGGGAGATAACACCGATTAGTTTGCCTTTTTGATGCAGACCTGCCAGGGCTTCAAGGGAAATTTCCAAGGCATCTTCATCTAAAGTTCCAAATCCCTCATCAAGAAATAGTGAATCTACCCTAACATTGCGGCTTGCCATGTTTGAAAGACCAAGGGCGAGCGCCAGGCTGACAATAAAGCTTTCTCCTCCTGAAAGATTTTTAGTTGAGCGAATTTCTCCTGCCTGGAAATTATCAACAATATTTAACTCCAGGGGCTGTTTTTTATCCCGGATAAGCAGGTATCTCTCTGACATTTTTTCAAGCTGGATGTTTGCATGGGATACCATTAACTCAAAAGTAAGGCCCTGTGCAAAATTTCTAAATTTTTTCCCGTCTGCAGACCCGATCAAAGAGTGCAGAGCGTCCCATCTTGCACACTCTTTTTTCTGTGCATCTATCAGCTCGATTTTCTCTTTTAAATGTTGTTTTGCATTTATATTGTCTGCAAGCTTTTGCTTGATGGCACCGATTTCCTGGCCAAGGGTTTTAAGTAACCCACTGGTTTGTTTCTGCTCTTGTTTTAAAATATCAACAGGCTGTCCAATAATTTTTTTATCCTGCTCTTGGCTGAGCCTTGTTTTGCGATCTTTTTTTCGGGATAGAAGATCAACCTGTTTTGCATCCAACTCTTTTACTCTCTGTTCAAGAGTGGCTCTTTTATCAAAGGGGAGTCTATGCAAGATAAATACTTTTTCATTATCAAAACCTGTTTTTTTCAGACTAATTTCAAATTTGAATTCAAGGTCATCCAATTTAAATTTTCTTTTTTGAGTGCCCTCTTTTAAGGCCGCTATGCGAACTTTCATCCCATTTAATAGAGAATGTGCTTCCCCGCAAATTTTATTTTTTAACTTTTCTGTTTGTTCAGCTTTTAAAACCAGGGCTTCCAACCGGGATTCTTCTTTATCTGGATCTTTTTTCCCATATAGATTTTTACGTTCAGCCTTAAGGTCAGCCAACTCTTTTTGAAAACCTTTGAGCTGGCTCTCTTTCTCTTTTAAAGAGGCCCTTAACGTGTGCAGCACAGCATCAAGACTTTTTAAGGCAGAAGCCTGACTGCTTATATCTTTTTGGGTTTGTCTCTTTTGAAGCTCTTTATCCTGCCAGTTTTTAAGCCTTACCTCAAGTTCCTTGGATATTGCTTTAATGTCACTATCCAGGTTTTGTTTAATTCCAAAGGGTTGAAGGGTGGCAGCAAGTTTATTTTTCACTTTATCGTGTTTTTGCAGGGCAGTATTCATCTGTTCTTCAAAACTGCTGGAATCTGAGAGGGCTTTCTCTTTTTTATTTAAAGTATTCGCAAGTTGTTTTTCAGTTTCCAGCAAGGCGATCTCTTCTACTCTGAGTCTTACACTGGTTTTTTCCAAATCGCTATTCAGGTTTTCAACTTTGCCAATTAATCTGGACAGTTTATCTATCTTTTTCTGGATCGGATCAATTTTGGGGATATTACCCATGGCAAAGGGGTGATCCAGAGATCCGCACAAAGGACAGGCCCTATTGTCTGTAAGTTTTGCACGTTCATTTTCCAGGTGTTCAATCTTGTTTAGATAAGCCATTTCACGCAGAAAATTATCATGTCTGGTTTGATATTCCCGCAGTAGACAACCCTTTAGAAGTTTTTTAACTCTATTTTGTATTTCCAATACTTCTGTTTGAATAAAACCCAGTTTTTCTTTGTGCCGGGAGTATAAGGCGGTCTGTTTTTCATGCAGTTTGATATTTTTATCAAGCTGATTTTTCAGTCTATCTTCCCGCTCTTTTAATGTTTTGAATTCTGTTATTGAATTTTTAAAATTTTGAACCTGTTCCCTTATTCCGGCAAGCTGGGTGACAAGCAGGCTGTCTCCATCATGAGCAGAGAGAAATTTTTCAATGGAGTCAAGTTTTTTACTGCCAAGTTTTAAGCTTGATTTGATATCGTCTCGCTCTTTATTATTTTGCAAGATCACAGTTTGAGTCTTTCTGCAGTCAGATCTGGCAGTTTTTACTAAGGAGTGTTTTTGTACAATTATCAAATCAAGCTCTCTTACTTCTTGAACTGTTTTGCTCTCTTTTTTTAAATGCTTCTTTGCAAAAGTGAGATTTTTCTCTGCGTCAATAAGGTTTTTATTTTTTATCTTCAGCTCTTTTTCAAGGTTGGGAATTTTATTTTCAGCTATCTCCAGGGCTTTAATATCCTGGCTTTGCTCCTGTTTTTTGGAAAGCAGACCTGCATATTCAATTTCCAGCTCAGAAGCTTTTAAAGCACTATTTAATCTTGCCCGGTCCGGTTCAAATTTTTTAAACTCATCTGATAGATCCAAGGCTTCTTTATCAATGGACAGAAGTTCTTGTTTGAGTTGATTGATCTTTTCCAACACAAGAATGGATTCTCCAAGAGTTTTATTTTTTTCGCTCTCTTTTTTTTCTATCTCATGTTGTAATATTAATTGTTTATTGCAGGCAGCTTCTTCTTCATCATTTAAAACAGCTATCCCATCTGTCTGGGCATGGAGCAGCTCAAGTTTTTTGGATTCACTGCTGTGACGTTCATGTACCTGTTTTGATATTTTACTGTAAATACCTGTTCCTGTAATCTGTTCAAGAATTGGAGCTCTCTCATCTGGTGATGCTTCAAGAAATGCTGCAAATCCGCCCTGTGCCAGCATCATGGAGCGGGTAAAGCGTTCAAAATCCATGCCTGTCTCTTTTTCAATCCTGACAGCAACGTCACGCTTCTTGGATTCTAAAACTTTGCCTGTCTTAATATCAGATATCTCATGTTTTGAATCAATAAGATTACCATCAGATTTTTTACGGGCTTTATGCTGACCCCAGTGGCATTGAAATACACCTTTTTGAGTTTCAAATATTACCTGGGCAAAACACTCTCCGGTCTGGCGGGACATGATTTCATTGGAAGCTTTATTTATGGATTTAAGCCGTGGTGTTTTACCGTAAAGTGCAAGACAGATGGCATCAAGTATGGTTGATTTGCCGGCTCCTGTGGGGCCTGTAATAACAAATATTCCGTCAAAGAGATATTCAGGTTGTGTAAAATCTATGCTCCACTCTCCATATAGTGAATTAAGATTTTTAAATCTAAGCTCAAGAATTTTCATAAAGCATTTATATCTTTTTCATTTAACATGGTAATTATCTCTTTATAGGAGTGCATCAGCATGGAACGTTCATCTTTTACTATTTCACAGGTATCAAGCAGGCGATTAAAAACATCAATTTCATTTAGATCATCAAGGGTTTGTTCATTTTTTGCCTGAGAAATCAAATCCTGGACAATCTGCTGGTTTTTGATTCTAAGAATCTGCATATCTGTATTTGCAACACTCTTGTCAAGAAGTTGTCTTAAATTTGCAGCAATGTTTTTACCTGAATATTCAATTTCCAGCCATGCATTACTGTTTTTTGATTTAAGTTCATCAATATTTTTAATAATATCATCCATTGTACCTGTTATTCTTGCAAGTGGTTGAAAACAGGGAACAGCGCAAAGTTCAATATCTAAATTATGATCATTTAAATCAGGGTTGTTAAAATTAACAATAACAACACTTTTTTCCTGGTTTGCTTCGCCAAATCCCATGGGAATGGGAGAGCCTGAATAGCGGATATGCTCGCATTGTCCCACCTTCTGGGAAACATGCAGATGTCCAAGTGCCATATAATCCACATTAGAAGGGAAAGCCTCCTTTCCAACATGGGCAAGGGAACCCACATAAAGTTCTCTTACCCCGTCATCTTTAATTGTTTTTCCTCCTGCTGTAAATAGATGCCCCATGCCAATAACAGGAATGGAGTCCTGATTTTCTAATTTTTTTGTAACTATTTTTTCAATTTCTGCATAATGTTTCTGCACACCTTGAATCAGCCTGGTGCTCTTATCTTCCATGCTTTCTCCAGGCTTTACATTTCTGATATCCCTATCCCGCAGATAAGGCACTGCGCATACTATTGCTTCAGGAGTTCCGGAGGAATCTGATAAAACAATAACCTCATCTTCAAGATTGTCTGTAATGGATCCCACAACATGGATATTTAAGGAGAGCAGCAGCTCTTTTGGAGCATTTAAAAAGGTAGGAGAATCATGGTTGCCGGCAGTTATCACCACATGGCTGCAGCCTGAAGCAGCAATTTTGCATAAAAATTGATAATAAAGCTGCTGAGCTCTGTTGCTCGGTGTGGTTGTGTCAAAGATATCTCCACTGACAATCAAAGCATTTATACATCGCTCTTCTATCAATTTTGTCAACCAGTTAAAAAAGTCAGCAAATTCATCATAACGTTTTTGTCCATACAGCAGACGTCCGATATGCCAGTCTGATGTGTGAAGGATTTTCATAAAGCGCCTGTCCTATTATCCAGAATATTTCAATTTACAGCACACATTATGCTTTTATCTGATATGTTGTCAACACACCCATGGAAAATGTTCATTTTTCCAACTTTCATATGAAAGGATAGCTAACTACTTTGATTCTTTCATGTTTTGCTGTGTGGGAGATCACCCGATCCGCCTCATGGCGGTTAGTGGCAGGTCAAAATTTAATTTGCTTTGCCATTGGAAATATCCTACTCTTCTTTTTAAAAATCATTGAGCATTGTTTCGAGACATTTGAATAATGGTCACCATACGTGTTTATGTCATACAGGATATAAGAAAAATGGATAGAAAAAATATTATTCATGCCCTGACCCAAAGAGGAATCTTCAGAACCATCCTTTTATGGTTTATCGCAATTTCACTGGTGCCAGTGATTGCAATTACAATAATTAATTATCAACAAAGCCAGAAACTTCTTATCAATGATGCCAGAGCCATGCTCGAGATAGTGGCACAAACCAAAGCAGATCAGATCCAGCGATTTTTCCGTGACCATATATCAGCTCTGCAAGTCCATGCCCGTTATGAAAGAATAATTGCCATGGCAAAAGTGTTAAGGCTCTCCTTTGATGCAATGGAATTGAGCCCGGCAGAATTTGTAAAAATTCCCGGATGGAAGTTGATTGCCCAGCGTTATGAAAACGATATTGCTTTTTTTTTGGATTCCTACGATTTTGATAATTTTATGTTAATAGATTTTCAAGGAAATGTTCTTTTTTCATATCAACAAAACAATACTCTTGGAATCAATATATTTAAAGGGCAATATGCCAATACTTTTTTTGGAAAGGCGTGTAAAAAAGCTTTTGAAAAAGAGATACCTGTTTTTTCAGGGTTTGACAGATGCAGTATGACAGAAAACCTGCCCGCAGGTTTTCTGATTACAGCAATTTTTGACGAAAATGGCAATAAACTTGGGCTGGCAGGTGTACAGTTCAGCACTGGAATAATCAACAGGATAATTCAACTGAAAACCGGACTGGGGCAACAGAGTGATGTATACCTTGTGAATAGAGCCCTTAAATTGATAGTTGGTTCCAGGAAAACTAATTTCCAGCCGTTTCAAGAGGTAACAACTGAACAGACACTGCTCTGGCAAAAAGAACACATTCAAGATCAAAATAACCCACGAGTAGAGGAAGAGAATTCATCCATTTATACCGGCCTTAATGATATCAAAGTATTGGGCATGCATCAGGATATTCAAATCGCAGGGGTTCATATGGCTGTGATCACTGAAATACCTTTAAATACAGCTTTTAAGAATGCAATCTTACAAAAAAATATTGCAATATCTATTCTTGTATTAACCATAGGGTTTGTTTTTATACTGGCTTTTTTTGCTGCAAAACATATAAGCCGTCCCATCAGGGAACTTTCCAATATTACAAAAAGTATTTCAGCAGGTAAAACAGATCAGATAATAAATATTGATTCCAAGGATGAAATAGGTGAACTTGCCAGAAACTTCAGGGAGATGCTCAATAAGCGCAATAAGATAGATGCATCATTAAAAGCCAACATAGTAAAAAGTGAAACCATCTTTAATACAATACAGAGTGCTGTACTTCTTATTGAAGCAAAAACGCATACAATCGTTGATGCTAATCCTGCTGCTGCTGCCATGATAGGTGGCAGCCTTGATGAAATAACAGGCCGGGTATGCCATAATTTTGTCTGTACTGCGGATGTTGGAGCATGCCCGATTACTGACAAGGGTGAAACAGTGGACAATTCCGAGCGTGTATTAATTACCATGGCAGGTAAACATATACCCATTCTCAAAACCGTTGTCCCCCTGAAAATAGATGGAGAGAATTTTCTGCTGGATAGCTTTGTTGATATTACAGAGCTAAAACAGATTCAGGAAAATCTTGGCAGGGCAAAAGAAGAGGCAGAGGCAGCAGCAAGGGCAAAGTCTGATTTTCTTGCGAATATGAGTCATGAAATACGAACTCCCATGAATGGAGTAATCGGTATGGGGTCGTTGCTGCTTGATACTGAACTCAATAAGGAGCAGAGTGAATATGTTCAAAATATAAATATCAGTGCAGAGGCGCTTTTAACGATAATCAATGATATTCTTGATTTCTCTAAAATTGAGGCAGGGAAACTGGATCTTGAAATTATTGATTTTGATTTACGGACAACAATTGAAAATGTGGGCGATGTTCTGGCTCTCCAGGCCGTTGATAAAGCATTGGAATTTGCATGCCATATCCAGCATGATGTTCCAACGGCTTTAAGGGGTGATCCTGGAAGACTTCGCCAGATCATAATGAATCTTGCAGGCAATGCCATGAAATTTACAAAAAAGGGTATAGTGACAATCCGTGTTACTCTTGCAGCTCAAGATCTGGAATATGACAATCTGAAAATCGAGACTAAAAATTTAAAATCCAGAATTGAAAATTCAAAGCTTGCAAAAGCCAGTGTTGCATTACGATTTGAAATAATTGATACAGGGATTGGCATAGCAAAAAAGAATATGGACAAGCTTTTTAAATCATTTTCCCAGGCAGATACATCCACAACCCGTAAATATGGAGGTACTGGATTAGGGCTTACCATTTCAAAAAATCTTTCTGAAATGATGGGTGGGATCATTGGTGTTGACAGTGTGGAAGGCCAAGGGTCAACTTTCTGGTTTACAGCTGTTTTTGAAAAACAGGCACAAGCCTTTAAAAAACCTGTAGTTGAGGATCTTGCAGGGAAATATGTTCTGGTTGTGGACGATATAAAAATCAATCGTCAAATACTAAAAGAGCAGTTGGAATCTGTGGGTTGTGAAGTCGGGGAGGCCGAAAGTGGTCAGGAAGCATTAGATATGTTGTATCATGCTCAAGATATTGGCAATCCATTTGATATTGCAATACTTGATATGCAGATGCCAAAAATGGATGGAGAAACCCTGGGTAAAAAAATAAAAGAGTCCAAAAAAATCAAAAATACAACCCTTGTTATGCTTACATCAATAGGCCAGCGCGGGGATGCTGCCCGGGCAAAACAAATCGGTTTTGCAGCCTATCTTCATAAACCAGTTAAACAATCCCAGCTTTTTGACAGCCTTGGCATGGCACTTGGCATGGCAATTAAAAAAAATATCAGTGATAAAGACAAAGAGGTGGATTCCATTGTTACAAGACACACAATTGCCGAAACCCAGCTCAATAAATTATTGGTACTGCTTGCTGAAGATAATAAAATGAACCGCAAAGTTGCAACGGCAATGCTTAAAAAAATGGGACACAGCGTAATCCCGGCTGAAAACGGAGAAAAAGGAGTGGAGGCCTTTGAAAAAGAGGAGTTTGATCTTATTTTAATGGATATTCAAATGCCTGTGATGGATGGTCCTGATGCCACTGCAAAGATTAGAGAAATTGAAAAGAAAACCAGGAAAATTCGCACTCCGATCATAGCTCTTTCAGCCAATGCCATGAAAGGTGACAAAGAGAAATATCTTGCTGCGGGCATGGACGCTTACATGACAAAACCCATTAAAAAAGATATTTTTATGAAAACAATTCAAAAAGTAATGGATAATGCTTTGTCCAAGACACCCATAAAATTCCAGTGATTTGCTATCCAACAATCAATGATTCATTGCCCACATCATGGGGAGCAGTAATAGAATATTAACAACCCATACTTTTTAAAGTATTATATTAAAAACAACCTTGTGTTTTTAAATCGATCCATTATAATAGGAGAATATTTAAAAAAAAGGAAATCATTTTGAAAAGATTAATTGAAAAAAAACTTCTTGATTGGAAAAATTCAAAGAGAAGGAAGCCACTTATTTTAAGAGGAGCACGACAAATTGGTAAAACATGGATAATTCAAAATTTTGGTAATAGATACTATAAAAATATAGTCACGATTGATTTTGAGAAAGAGAGAGAATTGCACTCCTTCTTTGATAAATCCCTTGACCCCATGGCAATAAAGCAATCCATCGAAATCGTTAAAAAAATAAAAATCATACCAGAAGAGACTCTTCTATTCTTTGATGAAATACAAAGTTGTCCAAGAGCAATAACTGCGTTAAGATATTTTTACGAGGAGATGAATAGCATCCATGTCATCGCTGCTGGTTCATTGCTTGAATTCGCACTTTCCAAGATATCCTTTCCAGTTGGAAGAGTTCAATATCTCAATATGTATCCAATGACATTTGCCGAATATCTTATGGCGACGGAAAATGAAACAGCCCTGGAAGTTATAAATTCAGGGCCTGAAAAAGTACCCAAACAAATACATGATTCAATGCTCAGTGAACTCAGAACATATTTTTTTATCGGGGGGATGCCTGAAAGCATTCAGGTGTTTATTGAAAGTGGTAGTATTTCTGATTCATTTGATGTTCATAAAGAACTTATCGATACATTTCGGGATGATTTCTCTAAATATGCACCATATGCTGATAAACACTGTTTGAATGATGTATTTAAAAATGTGGCAAAAAATATTGGCAATCAAATAAAATATACCCATCTTTCTGAATCATTTTCTTCTCCAACAATTAAGAAGGCTTTTGAAACCTTATTAAATGCTAAAATAATTAGCAAGGTACCCTCATTAAGTAACATTACTCCCCCTTTTAACTTGAATATTTCTTTAAAAAAATTTAAAACCCTGCTCCTGGATATAGGGTTATGGCAGCACCTGAGTGGGATGTCAGATTATCTGGAATTTATGAAATCAGATCTCTCCAATACATACAGAGGCGCTTTGGCAGAACAATTTGTCGGACAGGAATTAATTTGTGCGAATGATGGAGAGATTTGCTATTGGGCAAGAGATAAAAAAGGAAGTAGTGCTGAAATTGACTATCTTGTTACCTTTGACAGTAAACCGTATCCAATTGAGGTAAAAAGTGGAAAAGCAGGTTCCCTGAAAAGCATGCATATGATTTTAAAGAATTATCCCGATTGCTCTTCCGGGGTTGTCTTTTCAACACGGGCTTTTGAAAAGCTGGAGGAACAAAAATTGATTTTTTTGCCTTTATATTATGCTGGTGGACTCTTCCAATGACAAATATTTTTACACAAATAGCTGTGTTGAAAAACGGTAATTATACAGAGATTGCTTCTCCTTTGCCGGAATGGGCTCAGGAGGTGCTGTTAGATTATCTGTGTGATTCGTAAATATTAATTTTTTGAGTAACCTTTAAATGGTTAAAATCTCTTTGAGATAATGTCCGGTATAACTTTTTAAGGAGCGGGCGATTTTTTCAGGGGTTCCCTGGGCAATGATTTCTCCTCCGCTGCTTCCTCCTTCAGGCCCAAGATCAATTATCCAGTCAGCGGTTTTTATGACATCCATATTATGCTCAATAATAATTACACTATTGTTTGCCTTTGTAAGGCGGAAAAGAACTTTGAGCAGAAGTTTGACATCCTGAAAATGAAGACCTGTGGTGGGTTCATCAAGAATATAGAGGGTTCTTCCAGTATCGCGCTTGGCAAGTTCCCGTGCAAGTTTAATCCTCTGGGCTTCCCCTCCGGAGAGTGTGGTGGCTGCCTGGCCAAGTTTGATATAGGAGAGTCCCACATCCATCAAAGTATTTAAAATATTTGTAATCTTTGGGTGATGGGCAAACAACTCTCCTGCCTGCATGACTGAAAGATCCAGGATATCAGAGATGGAATGCCCCTTATAGGTAATTTCAAGGGTTGCACGGTTAAATCTTTTGCCATGGCAGACTTCACAGGGAACAAAGACATCTGCAAGAAAATGCATCTCCACCTTGATATGCCCGTCACCCCTGCATGCCTCACATCTGCCTCCCTTGACATTAAAAGAGTATCTTCCCTTTTTATAGCCCCTTGCCTTGGATTCAGGCAGCATGGCAAAAAAATCACGTATATGGTCAAATACCTTGGTATAGGTTGCAGGATTGCTTCTCGGAGTTCTGCCTATGGGTTTTTGATCAATATTAATAATTTTATCAAGATGGGTGAGCCCTCTTATTTTGTCATGCCTTCCCACGATTATCCGGGAATTATGGAGTTTAACTGCAAGGGCTGGATATAAAATCTGGTTAATCAGGGTTGATTTTCCTGCTCCTGATACACCGGTTACTGCAATGAGAAGTCCGAGAGGTATTTTTACATTGATGTTCTGCAGATTGTTCTCTGATGCCTTTACAATGGTGATCCATCTGTTCCCACACTCTTTAGGACTTTTTCTTTTTTCTGGAATTTTTATATCCTCTTTCCCGGTTAAAAACTTACCTGTGATGGATAGAGGATTTACTTTAATCTGATCCGGGGTGCCCTGGGCAACAATCTGGCCGCCGAGATGTCCTGCTCCCGGACCTATATCCACAATCCAGTCTGATTTTTCCATGGTTTCCCTGTCATGTT
>JAOZRI010000285.1 GCA_029940235.1 Desulfobacula sp.
TTTTATAGCCCGATGTTTTAATGTATAAGCACTTGAGGATGAAATCTGCATGATGTCGGCAGCTTCATTAACTCCAAGGCCTTTTTTAATATGAAGCTTGATAAACAGTTGATCCCGGGCAGGCAGATTGCCAATTGCACTGTTAAGCAATTGGATCTGCTCTTGTTTTTCAATTTTATCCAATGTATTGCTGTCACCATCTTTAAGTTCAGACAGGATATCAGTCGGGATAAGTTTTTTGCGTGATGTTATGGCATCAAGCCCTTTTTTTCGCAGATGATCAAGGATAGTTCGGACAGTAATCATCCTGATCCACGAATAGAGGCTGCATCCGTTTTTTCCTTGATATTGTTTGAGTTTTTTGAACTGATTCTCAAACAGGAGTAAAAACAGGGTATTGTGCAGATCAGCAAGGTCATCCTTTGTAAAAGGGACATTTCTTGCCATTAAAGTGTATTGAATGGTTTTATAAACAGGGTCGGAAAATCGGCGGACCAAAGTCTCCGAGGCTCTCTTTTTATTGGAAAAAAGTTGTGATAAAAGCTGTTTATCTTCCTTTATGGAGTGCTTCACTCTGTTATAACCCTGTCCATGGGGCTTATGTTTTCAACATCACAATCTTCCAATTGAGCAGTGGCTGTATTGTGCAGTATGTCTATGACCCTTGCATGGCCAAGTATATTGATATCAGTCCCAATAATTTTTTTACTCACAGGGTGAACCACAGGCCTGCCTTTAAAGACAATCAATCGTCTGCCGGGTTTAATTTTGTTTTGCCCCATATCCACAATAATTTTTACACCCTGCTTTTTAATTATCTGACCATCAGTGAGAGGAAAATCCTGATGAAACCTGATTGCCAGGCCATGGGTTATATCTCCGACATTGGAGAAAACAGCCAATTTGCCCCATATCTCCTGTCTGCTGATAATTTTTGACGTCTCAACATCAATAATCCTTGCTGTAACTACCACTCTGTTATTGACATTTATTATGGTTCCGGTCAAGACAGATCTGGCGGAAACAAGCCTGCCAATCTTTGAAGCAGTTTGATTATCAAATAAGCTTGTCTGATTAAGGTGCTGCTCTGACAATATTGTATCAATCATACTGCGCTCAATCATTCTAAAACGGTTCTGCTGTGTCAATGCATTTGTTAATCTGTCCTGGAAACCTGGCAGGATATTTTCGTTTTTAAATGGCAGCACAGCCAGGCTGAGGCGTTCACTCAATTGAATCTGGCTTGAGGAGTTTCGTGTAATTTTAATGGTTTTTTTAGCAGTATTACCTGCTTTATCAACAGCTTTTATGGTTAAAATATTTTCACCCATATCAAGGTCAGCAATGTGAGAAAAAAAGATATTTCTGCCTTTAGAGTCCATTAAAGGTATGTTGTTAAGAGTCAAAGATTCAATATTGTTTTCATCTTCAACCTGACCCTGTATCACTGTTTTTTCCATGTAAACAACCAGGGCTTTATCCTGTGGTTGCAATTTAATGACTGGTGCCTGCTTATCCCTGGGGCCAAAAAAACCAGCAGATGCATGTGTGGACAGAGCAAGAAACAATATGAAAAACAGTATGATACTTCTAACTTTCACGGAGTAATCCTTTTTTATTGAACAATTACTTTATCCATAGGTTTAATGTTAATCATTTTACCATCAGATAATCTGGCCTTTGACAGCTCCGGCATTACCTGATTAACCCTGGCATATCCAAGAATCTGGTTTTCAGATCCATATTTTTGGTTTTCAGCATCAGCCGAGTTGCCACTTAAAGTCTGTTTTGCAGGTTCATCACGGAAAACAATCAGCCGCCGTTGCAGTTTAACACTATTCATACCAAGATCAGTGGATATACTTTGATTTTTTACAGCCAATACAATGCCCTGGGTCAAAGGAAAATCCCTGTAAAATTTAATTGCCACACCCTGGGCAAGCAAATCAAGGCCGGCAAGGTTTTTTGTTTCACTGTAAACATCCTGGGAGCTAAGAATATCAGAGGTGTCAGTATCAATGAGGCGGGAAACTACTTCAATGCCATTGCGGGTTTCAATGATGGAGCCTGTAACAATTGAGTGGGCACCGATTAATCTGCCAAGTTTGATGGCTGTACTCTGGTCAAAGAGATCTGTCTGGCTCAGTTTTTGCTCCATGAGTATTGATTCAAGCTTATTTCGTTCAACCACTCTAAAGCGTTTCTGATTTACAAATGCATTTATCAGATTGTTTTGAAAAGCAGTGCTGTTACTGGAAACCTCACCCTTTTGATCAAAGGGACATGCAGACATACTCAAGCGCTGACTCAATTTGCGGGCAGCAGAGATTTTTCTGGTAATGGTAATGGTTTTTTGTGCAATATTTCCAGCTTGATCCACAGCCTCTATGGTTAAACTGTTTTTTCCTTTATTGAGCTGTACCATGTGACCAAAAAAGAGATAGCGCCCCTTTCTAATCTTTATGGGAACACTATTAACAGTGAGTTTTTCAACACTGTTTTTATCACTGGCACTGCCTTCAATATAGATCTTGTTTAAAAATACAGTCTGCTCATCAGCCCACCCTTTTAATCTGATAACAGGCGGTGTTAAATCCTTTGAATTTCCATACAAGTTTGCAGCAACAAGATCTTGTGCATTAAAATCAGCACTTGCCACAAGTACGGCAGACCTGCTGGATGTTATCAAGTCTAAAGGAATGGAAGCAGTGGTTTTATTTTTCAGCCCATCCAAGGTTGTAAGTTCCAGAGTATTATCATCAATTATTGTTTTAATTTTAAATGGAACCTCAATGCCTGTTGTGATTTTTTGGCCTTTCCCATTTACAGAGAGTTGGGACACCCCGGCAGCATCCTGGATCCATCCTGAAACCATAATCCTGGTGCCAGAAGCTATTTTATCAAATTCAAGTTTATCTATGGTTAAAACAGGGCCTTCACGATCCACGTGCATTATGACTTCTTTTTTTGTTATCTTTCCCAATAGATTTTTAACTGATACCGTTACAACATGTCTGCCCTGCACAAGGTTCAGGGACTTTTTAAAGGTAATATCTTTTCTTGCTGACTCCATGAACAGAGGCATGCTGTTTATGGATATATCGGCAACATAATTTTCATCTTCTGCAGCACCTGAAACAATAACAGGATCATCCCTTGTCCATATTTCTCTATTTTTAAAATCCAGGGTAAGCAGGGGCGGGGGAACATCTATCATGCTCTGCTCAATTAAAGCTTTGCGCACCTGATCCAGGTAAAAATAAGCCTTAGCAGAGGGGAAAGATTCAAGGGAAGTCTCCAGCTCTTTTTTAGCCCTTACAAGAGCTCCTGTCTCATAATATAAAACTCCAAGTTCCCTGTGGGGAAAATAATCAATAAAATGCATGCCATATGTCCGTGCCATACGCTGATCTTTGTCCCGCTGGCCCACAGCCTCTTGAAAATCTTTGACAGCTTCTGTAAAAAATCTACCATTGGAAAATGAAATCCCCCGCTCATAGTAATTCCACCATCTATGACGGAAAGATCCGCGAACTTTTCCATACTCTTTTCCATCTTTTACATAGGCAGACTTGGAAGGTACACAACCAGACTGCCATAAAAAAGGCAGGATAATTAAAACTATCATAAATTGGATAATCTGTTTTTTATTCATATTTTCTCTT
>JAOZRI010000032.1 GCA_029940235.1 Desulfobacula sp.
GATGGAATTTACCAAGAACATCACCAACAGTTCTTGCTGATTTTTTAAATTTTGCTGTGGATGATAATCCAAGCTGGCTCATGGCATAGACAATTCTTCGTTGAACAGGTTTCAAGCCGTCACCAATATGGGGCAGGGCACGGTCTAAAATTACATACATTGAATAGTTTAAATAAGCTTTTTCAGTAAATCTTTGAAAAGGCATTTTTTCAAAATCTTCAATTGCAGATGGGGCTGATGGAATTGTCTCTTTCATTAATCAATCTCTTTTATATCACCTTTGGTTTCTATCCAGGTTTTGCGATCCTTTGCTCTTTTTTTGCTCAAAAGCATATCCATGGAATCATAAACCTGTTTTATTGAATCTTCTATATCATAATCAATGGAGAGTTGTACAAGACGTCTGGAATCAGGAGCGATGGTCGTCTCTTTTAGCTGTGCCGGATTCATCTCACCAAGACCTTTAAACCTTTGAACATTTATTTTACTTCTGTTTTTTTTGCGCCTTTTTATGCGTTTGATGATATTCTCTTTTTCAGGATCATCCAATGCATAAAAGACCTCTTTTCCCACATCAATTCTATATAGAGGAGGCATTGCAATATGCATATGTCCATTTTCAATAATTTTCGGGAAATGTTTTAAAAACAGAGCACATATCAATGTTGCAATATGCAGACCGTCAGAATCAGCATCTGCAAGGACACAAATTTTATTATACCGTAGTTTTGAAATATCATCAGAACCTGGCAAAACACCGAGAACTCTGGAAATATCCCTGATTTCTCTTGACTCCATTATGGCAGAGGAGTCAAGTTCCCAGGTGTTTAATATTTTACCGCGCAAGGGCATAATTGCCTGGAAGCGTCTGTCCCTTGCCTGTTTTGCAGATCCTCCTGCTGAATCTCCCTCAACAAAAAACAGTTCACGCCTTCCATGGTCAACACTTGTGCAGTCAGAGAGTTTGGCAGGGAGCCTTAAGCCGTTTGATGTCTTTTTCTTGGTAACTTTTTTGGATTTTTTTATGCGGGTTTTTGCATTTTCAATGGCAAATAAAGCAAGTCGTTCTCCAAGATCAATGTTATGGTTGAGCCATAAACTGAATGCATCTCTTACCTGAATATTTACAAGGCCTGCACAATGCCGAGATGATAATCTCTCTTTTGTCTGTCCTGAAAACTGGGCATCGGAAAGTTTTACAGATAAAATATATCCAACATTATGCCATATATCTTCAGGAGCAAGGAATAGACCTCTTGGCAGAAGGTTTTGGAATTTGCAGAATTCTTTAACAGATTCAAGAAGTCCTGACCGAAAACCATTTACATGTGTCCCACCAAGGCTTGTAGGTATAAGATTTACATAACTCTCTTCTGGGTTTGATCCTGTTCCACGGGATTCAGATGTCCAGTTAACTGCCCATATAATCTGAATATCATCACTCTCAAGCCTGCCTGTAAAAGGCTGTGGAAAAATACATTTTTCTAAAGTTAAATTTTCATTAAGATAATCATCAAGACCATGGTCATATTTCCATTTGATCTTTTCATTGGATTTTTCATCAAAAAATGTAGTAACAAGGCCTTTGCATAAAACTGCTTTGGATTTTAAAACCCTTTTTAAGGCATTTATGGAAAACTCAGGTGTGTCAAAATAGGAAGTATCAGGGTAAAACCACACTGAAGTCCCGGACTTTTTTTTGCCAATTGTTTTTATTATTGCGAGCTCTTGAGTTTTTAATCCGTTTTTAAAACCAATGTGGTATTTATGACCATTGCGTTTTATATGAATACTCAAATCAGAAGATAACGCATTGACAACAGAGACCCCGACTCCATGCAGACCACCTGAATAGCTGTAATCCTTATTGGAAAATTTAGCTCCTGAATGGAGTTTTGACATGATCAGTTCCACCCCTGTTATTTTTTCTTCAGGATGGATATCCACTGGCATGCCCCGACCATTATCAGAAACAATAATAGAGTTGTCTTTTTTTAATACAACATCAATTTTGTCGGCATATCCTGCAATGGCTTCATCAACACAATTATCAATCACCTCATATGCCAGGTGATCCGGGCTTGAAGTGTCTGTGTACATACCAGGTCTTATTTTAACCGGGTCAAGGCCCTTTAAAACCTCGATCGATTCAGCATTGTATTCGCTTTTTGACTTACTGTCTTTATTGTCAATCTCAAATAATTTCATAAATTATCTATTGTGATATAAAAATTAAACATTTATATTAACTGGGTAATCAATAATTAGTAATTAATAATTTTTTATTATTCATTCTTAATTATTAATTTGAAACATACCCCTATATCATTTTTATTTATAAATGTAAAAATAGGAAATTATATTTGTCATGGCATCTGTAAAAACTGATTTTAATTTTAACACTTTTGAAACCCAATGGGAACAGTTGTCTGAAGAAGATAAAGCGCTTGTTGTTAAAAATGCTGCCAACCTTGAACCTCATATTGCAATTCTTCCTATTTTATTCGGTATAACATCTTATCATTTCACTGTAAGAAACAATGCCAGAAAAGGTCTTGGAGTTATTCACGATAAAATAGATCAATTATTATCTGATCCGCTTGATACAAAACTATATTTAAAAGGCCAAAAAGCATCTGCTTCAATCTGTTCAAGAATATATTCTCAAATTGATTCGGAACTCTCTTTTAATGAACTTGGATTTTTTTTTAAAACTCTGCTGGAGTTCAAAAAAAAGGGAGCTTATTTTGCTTTTCAGGCAGTCTACAACAAGCAGATTTCTGTTGAAACCATGCAAAAGATTATTTATACGGTTCCAGAAGCCTCCCGTCTTTCCTTTGTTGATCAATATATCAAAACATCACCTGAAATCAGACTCAGGTTTGGATTTGCATTTAAAAAAATTTTAAAATCAATAAAGAAGAGAGAGATAGTTATTGAATTTTATGCAAGCCTTTTTGATGCAAAACGAAATGCTGATCCTTTTTTAAATAATATTAATCCTGATTTAAGAGATCCTGATCAGATAATTTTCAATGAAATAAAATCACAATCCCCAGATAAAATTATCATGGGTCTTAAAGCCCTCTCCATGATATTGACCAAAATATCTTCAGCATTACTGCTTGATATTCTGTTAAACCAGGAGATAAAAAAAGTGAGGGTTATAATTTATAATATTATTGAAAATTCTTCAATGGGAGCATATGAAGATCTTTTTGAACCAATCATACAAGTTTTTTATAAATGTAATATTCAAGAGGCTTTCCATGCATTCAAAGCTCTCATTGTAACAGGCAGGCAGCCCCTTTATAAACTGCTTGACATGGTGAGAGATAAGTATCCTGACCTTATGCCAGTAATCAACAGTGAAATATCATCGTTATCAAAAATTTCATTTTTATTTATCCAGGATATAGCTTTGAATAAAGATAAGTATGCAGGATCTAATTTCCAATTAAATCTTGCATGTGTCCTTGGTATGATAAAAAAAAGACCTGAACGTGTTGTTAGAATTTTAAAAGAATATGACAATGACTTTAATGACTCTTTGCGCATGGATGTTACCGGGTTCATGGAAAAGACAAAACAGCTTCTTGTTAAGGAGAAACAAGATATTGAAACCCAGTTTGATCCTGTTATTCAGAAGGTTAAAAAAGAGTCAAAAAAAACCAAAGGTTTGATAAAAACCCTTTTTCTAACTTCCAGTGCCAAAAAGATTGAAAATCTTAAAACCACTAAAAATCTTGAGTCCATTGATTTCCAAAATGAAATAATTAAGGATGTTGATCTTTCATCCTCTGAATTTATTGCATCCTCTCTTTTGTTTAATAAAGCTATTTTTAATAATTGTGATTTTGCGAACTCTTTGTTTGATCACGCATATTTTAAAGGTGCTGTCTTTTATAATATTGATATGTGCAAAACAAAATTTGATGGTGTTAATTTTGATAACGCCTGTTTTATCAATGTAAATGCCAAAGGGGCAAAATTTATAAAATGCAGTTTTCAAAATGTTTGTGTTTATAATTGTGATTTTGCCAATGCACAAATGATTGATGCTTCTTTTATTAATTCAACAATTACAAAAACATCTTTTGCTCAAACCAATTTTTTTTGTTCCTCTTTTGCTTATTCACGCCTTTCAGCAATATCTTTTGTCACATCAAATGTTGACAGGGCTGATTTTGATGGTGTAAAGGCCAGGTTCTGCAGATTCCCTTCCTCTACCAAATTTGATATGCAAACCAGTGATATAGATTATAACGCCAGGAAATTTCAACTTGAGCCTAATGATATGCCAAAAATTGATAACACAATTGTTTCTAAAATCAATATGCTTATTTTCAGTGAGTTTATTCACTATGGTGAAATGAAATTTTTGAATCAGAATCAGCTTTCTCTATTGACGGCTTTTGATATCTTTAAACCGGGACAGGCTGATTTATTTCAAATTATACCATTTCTCATCCATGAAAATATTGATTTTCCAGGTTTAAAAGCAATCCCAAATCAAACACCGTGTGGAATATGTGACTACACACCTGGTATTGAAGCGCAGGAAGTTTTAAAAAAATATATAAATAGAGAAAAGATAGTAGTCAGGCACTGCCAGGATCATGTAGTTGAAGGGCTTTTTACAATAGGCAGCACAGGTTCTCTTGCCCAGACAGCAGATTCTGATATTGACTGGTGGGTGTGCATAAATGAGGATCATTTCACTTTGACAGGGATTGATTTATTTAGAAAAAAACTTGATATGCTGGAAAATATGGCTGACAAACAGTTTAAGACCCAGGTGACTTTTTTTCTGGTGGATATCCTTAAAACACGAAATAATGATTTTGGTGATTCCACTATTGAGAGTTCCGGGTCAGCTCAAACCAGGCTTTTAAAGGAAGAATTTTACAGAACAATGATTTATATAGCAGGCAGAATTCCACTCTGGTCAGTCTTGCCCACCTCCATCAGTATTAATTATTACAATAGTATTTTAAAGACTGTTTCAAGTTTTCCAAGCCTGACAAGATATATTGATCTTGGTGATATCCATGCCATATCCACGAGTGAATATGTTGGTGCATCAATCTGGCAGATGTTTAAATGGTTGAAAAGCCCATTTAAATCAGTAATTAAAATGGCGCTTCTTGAAAAATTTATTTATGAGTATGGCAGGCAATCTTTGCTGTGCAATAAATATAAAGATGAGTGGATGAATTCAGGAGCGCATTTAAAGCTTGCCCAGAACGATTCATATTATATTTTATTGAAAAATCTTCTTGAGTATTATGAAAAAAAAAGTGACAAACATTCGGTAACCCTTTTACTCACCTGTTTCTTTTTAAAACTTGGTATTTCAAAGGATTCTCAAATTGATAATACAGTGTTTGGTCTTAAAAAAATTCTTCTTGAAAAATGTATGGGCGAATGGGGATGGAGCAAAGCAAGGGTTTTTGAAATTGGCAATTTTAAAAACTGGGGTTACAGTGACATAGTCAAGCTTTCCAATTTCATTGAAAGATATATGGTAAAAAAATATAAAATTATAAACAAAGCTTTTGAAAGCCTGCTCCATGGGAGATCAGGGATCAGCCCTGAAGACCGTACCATGCTTGGTCGAAAAGTTCTTGTTGAATTTTCAAAACAGTCTGGAAAAGTGGGAAAAGTTCTTCTTATATCAAGAAGCGACAGGCATTTCCAGAGCCTGCAGCTTAAATATATTAAAAAAGATGGTCAAGCCTTTGCCTGGAAGCTTTTACATAACCTAAAGGGTACACGTAAAAATGCAAAATCTTTCCAGAATAGAGAAGACTCTTTGATATCAGCAGATACCATTGAAGAGATTGGTGCATGGTTAATTAATAACAGTCTTTACAACGAACACACTATTATTAATCTGATTCCTAATCCTGCCTATGTGACATTTGATGATATCCGTAAACTTTATAAAAATATGTATGATTTTTTCCATCCTCTCCTTAGACAAAATATCAGTTTTGATCAGTTATTGATGAAAAACAGGATGGTGTGTATGTTTGTTTCCATTAATTTTTATGCACCAAAACAGGCACATGAAGTGAGTGGATATTGCGCAGTCTATCTCAATTCCTGGGGAGAGATGTTTTGTAAATCTTCCTATTCCAGCAAAGGTTTTCCCTCCATGGACGAGGTGAAAAAAGATATCATGGGTAAAATTGGTATCAAACGATTGCCTTTGAATACGGCTTTCTACTTCTCCAAAGGCGCAGCCCGATAATATTTGAGCACAAACTCACCCATCTACGTCGTTGCTTCATGCTTTTGCAATCCTCACGTACTACAGTACGCTCTGGTTGCAAAAGCAATTGCGCCTTGAATATGGGCAAGTTGTGAGCATACGCTCCTCTACGAGCCATCCAAATATAAGAGCTAACCTGGTTGATTGATTTTGTGGAAATCAACAACAGTCTGAACAATTTGTTCAGGGTCGTCAAGGAGATGAAAAAGATCGAGATTATCTCTGGATATCATTTTATCTTTTAATAATTTATCTTTTATCCATTGGACAAGCCCACCCCAGTAATCAATTCCCACAAGAATAACAGGAACCTTTCTGATGCGCTGGGTCTGTATCAGGGTAATGGCTTCAAACATCTCATCAAGGGTTCCAAAACCACCGGGCATGATAATATAGGCCTGGGCATATTTTAAGAACATAACTTTTCTGACAAAAAAATATTTAAATTCAACCTGTATTGTTGCATAGGGATTTGGTTTTTGCTCAAAAGGAAGGGTAATATTCAATCCTATGGAATCTGCTTTTTCTCTTGCTGCCCCTTTATTGGCAGCTTCCATAATTCCACCCCCGCCACCGGTAATAGTTGCAAACCCGCTTTTTGCAAACAATGCAGCAAGATTTTCACATTTTTTATAATCCGGGTGATCGCTGCTGGTTCTGGCTGACCCAAAAATGGAGACTGCAGGACCAAGGGTATGTAAAGCATCAATGCCTTCAACAAATTCTCCCATTATTTTAAATAATCGCCATGATTCACCTGTTTTAAAATCATTAATGGGATATTTTCCATTTATGTTATTGTTTTTCATTTATCCTGCCTTCTGTTTAAAAATTAAAAAGTGTTATTTACATATTTATGGTAAATTTAAGCAATATATGTTAAATAGGTCAACAATTATAAGCCTGTCATACAAAATAATTACAATACATATTTGATCTCTTTTGTGAATTGACATTTGCACAAAGAGAATATAAAGAAAAAAAAGATTTTTATGGAAAAAGCAGTATTAATTAAAAATGATCTCGGTATGCATGCAAGACCTGCCGGGGTAATTGCAAAAATTGCTAACACAGCACACAATGAAGTCTGTCTTTGTGTAAATTCAGACAAGGTTGATGCCACAAGTATTATTGATATATTAACGCTTGGTGCGGTAAAGGGAACCAGGGTTGTTATTAAAATTGAAAACCAGGAAGATATTATGATTCTTAATAAACTCGTTGATTTTTTTGAATCAGGTTTTGGAGAGAGATAAAGATGAATTCTCTAAAATCTGAACAGATTGTAATTAAAGGGATTGGTGGTTCACCCGGGATTTGTATTGGTAAGGCTTATATTGTTGATAAAGAGGGTGTTAATCTTGTACAGCGATATTGGATTACCGATGAGAGTATTGCTAAAGAAATCGATAGATTCAAGCATGCTGTTGCAAAGGCAAAAAATGATCATGCAATGATCATTAAAGCCCTTGATAAAGATCTGAGTGAGAACCTTAATATCCTTGAAACACACATGGCTCTTTTTAAGGATAAAATGCTGTATGGCAAGATCATTGATACAATTTCAAATGATAAGGTCAATGCTGAGTGGGCATTGAAAAAAGTATCAGGTCAAATAAAAACTATGTTTCAGCAGATCGGTGATAAATATCTCCAGGCAAGAGCCAATGATATAGATCAGGTCACAGATAAGATCATGTCATATCTTGTCGGGGCACAGGATATTAAAATATCAGATATTAATAAACGCATAATTATTGTGGCCCATGATTTATCCCCTGCAGATGTCAGTCAGATACAGCTTGAACATATTAAAGGATTTGTTACAGATAGAGGAGGTAAAGATTCGCACACCAGTATTGTTGCTAAATCACTCAATATTCCTTCTGTACTCGGCCTTGGCACTGCAACCGCCACTGTTCAAAATGATGACCTTTTAATAGTTGATGGCTCTTCAGGAACTTTAATTATCAATCCTGAAGAAGATACGCTCTTTAAATATGAAGATCGTATGACAAGATTTGAAGAATACATGGCAGGCCTCGAAAGGGAAAGCCATTTGCCGGCTATCACTAAAGATGGCGTTACCATAAATCTTATGGCAAATATCGAACTTGTAGAAGAAGTTGTCGGGGCTAAAGATTATGGTGCCCATGATATAGGTCTTTTCAGAACAGAATTTTTATACCTTAATTTGAAGCGATTCCCCACTGAAGATGAACTGTTAGATAAATATAAAGAGCTTGTTGAACTAATGAGTCCAAACCAGGTTACCATCAGGACTCTTGATATTAATGGAGATAAGGTAAATTCTCATTTATCATCAATTGAAGAAGCCAATCCAGCTCTTGGTTTAAGAGCAGTGAGGTTCTGTCTTGAAAATGAAAAAATCTTTCTTACGCAATTAAAAGCTATTTTAAGAGCAGCAGCATTTGGTAATATAAAATTATTAATACCAATGATTTCCTGTGTTGAAGAGATTGTTCAGGTTAAAGAATTTATTAATAAAGCCATAACTAAGCTTGAACAAGAAAATAAGGTCTTTAATTCAAATATTCCCCTTGGAGTTATGATTGAGGTGCCATCTGCTGTGATGATTGCAGAACATCTTGCAGAACATGTAGATTTTTTCAGCATTGGAACAAATGATCTTATTCAATACTCCATGGCCATTGACAGGCGTAATAGAAGGGTTGCTCATCTTTACCAGGCATTAAATCCAGCAGTATTAAAAATGATTAAAATGACCTGTGATGCTGCAAAGAAAAAAAATATTGAACTTGTCATGTGTGGTGAAATGGCAGGTGATCCAGTTAATATACCTGTCCTTGTTGGTATGGGGCTGACAAATTTTTCCATGAATTCAGCTTCCATTCCAATTGTTAAAAAGATGATTCGTGATCTTGATGCAGCACATGCAAAAGACAATCTTAAAAAAATTATGGAACTTAATACTGTCCATGATATATCTGAATTTATTTTAAAGGAGTATAAAGATATACTTCCTTTTAGTGATAAGGATGAGAGCTGATGAATTCAGAATATATTAAAATTATAGCAAATAATAAAAAAGCGCGTCATAATTATCTGATTGAATCAGAGTATGAAGCTGGCATTATGCTGGTCGGTTCTGAAGTTAAATCTATAAGAGAGGGAAGAGTCAGCTTCCAGGATGCCTATGCTGATATAAAAAATGGTGAAATTTTTTTAAGGCAATTGCATATTTCGCCATACAAATATGCCTATTATACCAACCATGAATCTTTGAGAACAAGAAAACTTCTGCTTCACCGGTATGAGATTAAAAAACTCTTATCTAAAATCAGAGAGAGAGGTTACTCCCTTATACCTTTGAAAATATATTTTAAGAACAATAAAATCAAAGTTAGCCTTGGTCTTGGTAAAGGGAAAAAACTATACGATAAGAGGCAGAGTATCAAACAAAAAGATATGAAACGCGATCTTGACCGTGAACGTAAAAAACAGTCTTGATAGTACCGCACTTATGTTAACAATCTAGGTTAAAAAAGGTATTTAACATTAAAATACCATCCTGAGGCCTTTGAAGGTATTGAAGTGGAGGCAAAATATTATGAGCTGGTATCCCGCTATTTTAATGCGTCAAGATACAAAAAATAGAACCAGTCTTACAATAAAATTACTTTTTGAAAATCAAAACACCAGACCATGAATAGTATAAAAAAAGGAATTAAGCCTTTTCTATTTATCTTATTTATGCTCCTTGTATTTATTTTTGGGTATAAAAATCTTGAATATAACTGGCAGTGGTACAGAGTCAAAGAATTTTTATTCGTTTTTGAAGATGGAAAGTTCACTCGAGGATTATTGATTGACGGGCTTATAATTACAATTAAGATTTCTTGTATCAGCCTTGTCCTGGCCTTGATTGTAGGTGTTGTGTCTGCATTTGCAAGGTTATCATCCTCTCCTGTACTTAAATTTATTGCATGGTTTTATGTTGAAACCATTAGAAATACCCCTCTGCTCATCCAGATATTTTTAATCTATTTTGTGATTTCACCTGTTTTTAATATTTCAGCTTTCTATTCTGCTGTCATAGCATTGAGCCTGTTTGAAGGTGCTTACTCTTCAGAGATTATTCGTTCAGGCATTATCAATGTTCCAAGGGGGCAGTATGAAGCAGCCCAGAGTATTGGTTTAAGTGTGCCGGGAATTTATCTAAAAATCATTATTCCCCAGATGCTTCGTTCAACCCTTCCCATGCTTGC
The DNA here is from genome assembly GCA_029940235.1 of Desulfobacula sp. Taxonomy (GTDB): domain Bacteria; phylum Desulfobacterota; class Desulfobacteria; order Desulfobacterales; family Desulfobacteraceae; genus Desulfobacula. The sequence continues at coordinate 10,528 of JAOZRI010000032.1, forward strand.
CGGGCAAAGTGTTTCCTTGATAAAAGATTCTGCCCTTGTGAGCACGATTTCCATCTATGATTTAACCATGCAGGGTCAAAGAATTGTTTCTGAAACATTTTTAACTTTTGAAATATGGTTTATGGTGGCATTATGTTATCTTATTATTACTGCAACTCTTTCATTTTGTATCAGGCAATTTGAAAGTTACATGGATATAAGCACCACTTAAAAGCTTTAAAAAAAAAGGAGGAGTCATGAAGAAAATTTTATGTTTGAGTTTGATATTGTTATTTTTTATTGGCAGCACTACTTGCTTTGCCAAAGAGAGTATCATTGAAAAAATCCAGAAACAGGGAGTGATAAGGGTTGGAATGTCCACCTTTGTACCCTGGGCAATGAAGGACAAACAGGGCAATCTTACAGGATTTGAAATAGATGTGGCAAAAAAACTGGCACAGGATATGGGGGTTAAAATTGAGTTTGTACCAACTGCCTGGTCAGGTATTATCCCTGCTCTTTTAACCGGCAAGTTTGATGTAATTATTGGAGGCATGGGTATTACACCCAAAAGGAATTTAAAGGTTAATTTTACTATCCCCTATGATTTTTCAGGAATGTCCATGGTTGCCCATAAAGTTAAGGCCAAAGGATTTTCTTCTCTGAATGATTTTAATAAAAAGAGTGTTATTCTTGCAGCGCGCATGGGAACAACAGCTGAACAGGCTGCAAGAAAATATATGCCGGAAGCAAAATTAAAATTGTTTGAAAATGAGAGCCAGGCCCTCCAGGAGTTAAATCTTGGGAGAGTTCATGCAGTTATTTCATCTGCACCCATGCCGGTTTTTCATGCTTTAAAATACCCTGGTAAATTATTTGTTCCAATCAAGGAAAATTTTACAAAAGAGCCAATCGGGTTTGCCATTAAAAAATCAGATCATGACACATTAAATTTTTTAAATAACTGGATTTTAAATATGCATGCAAGCGGTTTTTTAAAAGAGAGAAAAGCATACTGGTTTGAAACAAAAGAGTGGGAAGACCTTGTTAAATAGGTGTATTGGTGGATTTAATTTTGACTATTGATGGATTCGTATTATAAATATAGAAAGTTGTAACTGTGATTTGTAGATACAATTATAAAATTAAATCTTTAAAATTTTCAGTTATAGATATTGCCGTGATTGTTATAATTATTGCTGCAGTATCTCTGTTTTTTTCAAGGATGAACAGTGTACTTGAATATAATTGGGAATGGAATGCTATTCCCAATTATTTCTTTTTCTGGGATGCCGACACTGGAACACTTAAAACCAATATTCTTGTCAGAGGTTTTGTCACAACCATTAAACTGAGTATCTGGGCAACACTTATTGGTTTTTTTCTTGGGACAATATCAGGTGTCATGGGAGCAAGAGGCTCTTTTGAACAAAGATTCATTTCCAGAACCTATGTTGAGACCATCCGTAATATACCTTCCCTTGTGCTGGTTATAATTTTTTATTATTTTGTATCCAGCCAGTTTCTGGATATACTCCATCTTGACAGAATTTTGCGCAACAGCAGTGAAGGAGTCCAGCTAATAACAGGTTTTTTATTTGCCGGGCCTGACCAGATCAATACTTTTATTTCCGCTATAATTGCCCTTGGACTCTATGAAGGTGCCTATGTATCAGAGATTGTCCGGGGAGGAATTATATCAATCCATCAAGGTCAATGGGAGGCATCATTTTCCCTTGGTTTATCCAAAAGAAAAACATTTTTACTGGTAATTTTACCCCAGACTTTCAGAAAGGTGGCATTTCCTCTTGCAGGTCAGTTAATCTCCACCATAAAAGATTCAGCCATTGTCTCTGTGATTTCCATTCAGGAGCTGACTTTTCAGGGTATGGAACTTATGGCAGCTACTTTTTTGACCTTTGAAGTCTGGGTCACAATTACACTGCTTTATTTTATTTTGACATTCAGTATCTCAAGTATAGTTGCTCTGCTTGAAAGAAAATACGCTATAAAATAATAAATTAAATCACTATCGATTTAAAAATTATATTTGGATGGCTCGTAGAGGAGCTGTGCTCACAAACTTGCCCATATACAAGGCGCAAGAAATTTTGAAACCGGAGCGTACTGCAGTACGTGAGGATTTTAAAATTTTGAAGCAACAAAGTAGATGGGTGAGTTTTGATTCAAATAATTATGTTTAAAATTCTACGCAACGGTTCTGCAGCTCCCCAGAGCAATTGATCACCAACAGAAAAACAGGTAAGATAATTTTCACCAAGGTTCATTTTTCTGATACGCCCGACCGGTACGGTCAGTGTTCCTGTAACAGCAGCAGGACTTAAGTTATTAATGGTATCTTCCTTTATATTTGGCACTACCTTGACCCACTCATTATGGTCTGCAAGCATTGTTTCTATCTCTTTAACAGGAATATTTTTATTAAGCTTGATTGTAAATGCCTGGCTGTGGCATCTCATGGAGCCAACTCTTACACACTGACCGTCAATGGGAATTGGGTTTTCAGAACGGCCTATTATTTTATTGGTTTCAACAATGCCCTTCCACTCTTCTCTTGTCTGACCATTCTCCATGGGTGTATCGATCCATGGGATCAGGCTTGCTGCAAGGGGAACGCCCCAGTTCTGAATACCAAAATCCCTTGATTTCATGGTGGCAAGAACATTTTTATCCAAGTCAAGTATGGCAGATGCATGATTTGCAAGAACAGGGGATGCTTTTTTCCCAATGGTCAACATCTGGAGTACAAGCTCTTCCATGTTTTTTGCTCCAGCTCCCGATGCTGCCTGGTAAGTCATGGAAGTTATCCACTCAATTAAATTATTTTCAAACAATCCTCCAAGAGCCATGAGCATGAGAGAGACTGTACAATTGCCGCCAATATAGTTTTTAATGCCATCTGATATTGCATTGTCTATGATTGTTCGGTTTACAGGATCAAGTACAATAACACTTTTATCATCCATTCTCAGGGTTGATGCAGCATCAATCCAGTATCCACCCCAGTTTTTTTCTTCAAGTTCCGGACGGACTTTCTGGGTATATGAACCACCCTGGCAGGAGAGGATAATATCCATAT
>JAOZRI010000614.1 GCA_029940235.1 Desulfobacula sp.
ATACCAATACCATATATTAATTTAGTAGGGAGTGTAAATTCAAAATAATCAGGTAGCATTTTTTTATTCCTTTATATTTAATAATTTGTTTTCAAGCTCGCGGTGTGCTGTGTTATACCCTTCTTCAATCAACTGGTTCGCCTGGGTCTTTGAAAAACTCAATAGAGATTTGAATCCCAGCATTTTGGACGGAGCAAGTGTGACTATTTCCGGTCGGGTTTTATGATTGCTGTTGGATAAAGATCCCTTATCGCGCAATCCATAATTCCTGAGGTTTGCCTGATATGAGCCGGAAAGAAAGTGTTCAAACAGATGTTCTCCTGCCTTTAAAACAGTGTCTGGTTGTAAAAGTTTTTTATGACCCACAGGTGACAGCAGAACCACAATAATTTCATCGGCACCAAAATCAAGGGCAGGGGCAATAGGAGTATTAACCATCACTCCACCATCCCAGTAGGGTATTCCGTTGATTTCCTGCCATGGAAAAAGCAGGGGCATGGCACTGGATGCAAGAATGTGCTTAAGTTGAATCTCTTTTTGATTAAAAAATTCAGGATGACCTGTAAGCATATTGACAGCTGTAATAATAATTTTGGTACTGCTTTTTTTTAAAGCTTGAAAATTCAGATTGTCATGAAGCATTTTTTCTGCTGGGGTTATATCAAGCAACGGCTTTATTGCCCGTTGAGACAAAAGATAGGCCGCAAATTGTAATAGATTGAGGCGGTACATCCTGCGCCGGTTATAGGTTGTCCATAAATTGATTAATGTCTCTACATCCATGCCTGAACCAATGGCAGCAGCGTTAATAGCTCCTATAGATGTGCCGCATATGATATCTGGTTTCCAGCCAATTTGGACCAGGTATTTCCATACTCCAGCCTGAAAGGCGCCTCTTGCTCCGCCTCCGCTAAGTATTAATGCTCTTTTCATAAAAAGTACCTATGCTTTTCAGGATTCCCAGATTTCATTGTGCCATGCAACTTCGCGCTCCAGAACCGTATCTATAAAATAATCAATATTTTTAATTTTTTTAA
>JAOZRI010000286.1 GCA_029940235.1 Desulfobacula sp.
TGCTAAACTTTTTTCAGAACAGTTTTAAGCGCTTTGAGAAAAGCCATATTCTCTTTTTTTGTACCTGTGTTAACCCGTAAAAATGTATCAAATCCATAGGATTCCATGGATCTGACAATAACACCAAGTTGAAGCATCTGCTGAAAAATCTTTTTGGCATCTGATTTAATATCCAGCATGAAAAAATTGGATTGTGTCGGCAATACTTCAATACCCATGGCTTTTAGTTCTTTAAACATAAAATCAAGGCTTTCATGGGTGGATTTAATACTCTTATTTAAAAAAGATTCATCTTCAAGTGCTGCAACAGCTGCAACCTGGGCAAGGGAATTAACATTAAAAGGCTGTCTTATTTTGTTTAAGATACCGGCAATTTGAACATCCATAATTCCATATCCGACCCTGAACCCTGCAAGTCCATAAGCCTTTGAAAATGTTCTCAACGATACAACTCTTGGATCATACAGAGGGTTTTTCAAGGAGTTATAGACCTGATCACTCCTGACAAACTCAATATAGGCTTCATCAACTACAATAATGACATCGGCTGGTACCTTTTGTGCAAAATCATTAAATTCATCAACGTCAATTGTTGACCCTGTAGGATTAAAAGGATTGGTAATAAAAATCAACCTTGTTTTTGATGTTATCTTCTCCACAAGGCCTTGAAGATTAGTTGAGAAATCATTTAAAGGCACCATTACAGGTACACCCTTGGCAGTTTTTACACTTATTTCATACATTAGAAATGAAGGCAATGGCATTAAAGCTTCATCACCCTCATTTAAAAACCCATGGCACAAAAGTGCAATAATATCATCTGAACCATTACCAAGGACGATATTTTCAGAGGATACACTAAATCTTTTGGACAGCTCGTTATTTAAAGCATGGGCAGCAGATTCAGGATACCGGTTCATCTCTTTCATTGCTTTTTGTACTGCATCATCAACCTTTGGAGAAAAGCCCAATGGATTTTCATTGGATGCAAGCTTGATCACCTTTTCAAGCTGGTATTGCCGGGCAACCTCTTTGAGAGGCCTGCCAGGTTCATATGCCTTAATACTTTCAATATATCTGTTGATTTGAAATTTCATAACATTATTAATCTCTTTATATCGTTTGAAAAGAATATATCTAATTAGGATTTGGAATTTTGTCAATGAGTATGCTACAATCTTTGAACATTTGCCACAAGACAGGTATATAAAAAAACAGTAAAAAATCTTTGAATAGTGTTTTATTTTTATCGCAGTACAAGGAAAATGAAAATTATAATATGAAAACACAAGTAACACTTGGACTTGAAAACCTTATTATTGATCCACCTGATTATCTTAAGACAAAACGACTGGGGTTGTTATCTAACCCTGCATCTGTTGACAGCCTGTTTCATCACGCTTCAAAACTTATTCACAAAAATTTTCCTGGACAATTGAAAGCCCTGTTTTCTCCACAGCATGGATTTTATGCAGAAAAACAAGACAATATGATTGAATCTGATCATACCATGGAGCCTCAATTAAATATTCCTGTTTACAGCCTTTACTCTAAAACAAGAATTCCAACTAAGGAGATGTTTGACAATATAGATGTGTTAATTATTGATATCCAGGATGTGGGAACAAGGGTTTATACATTTATTTACACTGTATCATACTGTCTTGAACTTGCTGCAAAATTAGATAAACAAGTTGTTATCCTTGACCGCCCAAACCCAATAGGCGGCAATCAGATAGAAGGTAATATCCTGTCAAAAGACTACACCTCTTTTGTGGGAAGGTTTCCCATTCCCATGCGTCATGGCTTGACAATAGGTGAGATTGCGCTGTTTTTTAACAAAGAATTTAATATTGGATGCAATCTTGAAATCATCCCAATGTCAGGCTGGAAAAGAGATATGTACTGGAAGGATACTGGCCGTGCATGGGTATCTCCTTCTCCCAATTTGCCAACACCCCTCTCTTGCATGGTTTACCCGGGACAGGTAATTTTTGAGGGGACAAACATATCAGAAGGCCGCGGTACTGCCCTGCCCTTTGAACAATTTGGAGCCCCTTTCCTTAATACTGAAAAAATCAAACCAGAGGCAGATAAACTTATACAAGGTGCAATTTTGCGGCCTGTTAATTTTGAGCCGACATCTGGCAAATGGCATAACAATATCTGTAGAGGATTTCAAATTCATATAACAGACACAGAAAAATTTCAGCCTTTTATCTCGTCTTTGATCCTGATGCAGTTAATTGTAAAATATCATCCAAATGATTTTGAACTAAAATCTCCCCCCTATGAATATGAGTATAAAAAAAAGCCCATGGATCTGATTCTTGGCAGTAAAATCATTAGAAAAAAAGTAATGAATTTAGAAAATTTATTATCACTGTCAGAACAGTGGCAAGAAGAACTTGGAATATATAAATCTCTCTCTAAAGGATATTATTTATATGAATAATAAGAGTGAAGATAATAACTGGAAAAGAATGAGCTTTAAAGGCAATAAAGTCTGGGCTCAGATAGATAGTAAAGAAGAACTTGTTCAAGATAAAGGCAAGGTGTTGATAAAATATAATTTAAAGCAGGATTATGAATATAAAGTAAAATATGAAAGTTTAATGCCTGAGGAGCAGGCGGTTCCGGCAAAAAGAAAAATATCTAAAAAAACAAGTTCAAAAAAAAAATCCAGACAATCCATACAGGAACTTGATCCCGGGGCAAATCTTCCTGATAATTGCATTAAAATTTATACAGATGGGGCTTCATCCGGGAATCCAGGTCCTTCTGGCATAGGAATCCTTTTAATTTATGGTGAAAAGAGAAAGGAAATCTCACAATATATTGGCCAGGGCACTAATAATATTGCAGAGCTAACAGCAATAAAAGTGGGACTTAAAGAGCTAAAACGAAATGATCTGCCTGTGTATATTTTTTCAGATTCAAGTTATTCCATTGGGCTTTTAACAAAGGGATGGAAACCTAAAAAAAACAAAACCCTTGTTTTTGAAATTCGTGAACTATTAGACAAATTCAAAGAAGTATCCTTTATTAAAGTTAAAGGACATGCAGGCATTAAGGAGAATGAAGTGGCAGATTTTCTTGCAACTTCTGCCATAAAAAAAGGTCAGGAGTAGCTCCTGACCTTTTTAATATTTAGTTTGAATTATACATAACTGTTAATTTATAAGGGATCTAATTTATCCAGTAAAAAACAACAATTCAAACTGTCAAATATTGTGACTACTTCTCTTTTTTTAGATCATCAATCTCTTTTTCAAGTTCTGCAATTTTAGCTTTGTCATCCCCTGGTGCTGGAGCATCTGCACCTTCATCTTTTTTCCAGGTATCTTTAAGCTCATCAAAGCCAAGATATAGAGCAAGACCGCCGCCAAGAAGAAGAACAGGTGGAATACTTCCTGCAAGTAAAATTAAAAACTGATTAAACCAGACAGCCAGACCAACCACACCGAGAAGAACTGCAATAGCTCCGCCAATTAACGTTTTCATAAATAAATCCTCCTGAAATTTAGTTTATTCTTTTTTAACAAATCAGATAATATCAACTTAGGATAAAAAAAATAACATATGGTTTTTTTTTTATCAAGACTAATTTAAGATTGCCATTATTAAAAAGCTTTGATAATTTA
>JAOZRI010000287.1 GCA_029940235.1 Desulfobacula sp.
TCAAGGTTTTTACAGGATCTGTCATCAATGACAAGAAAGCTTTTTAAATCATAGGGAGAAATTTGGAATATATGTTCGGTATCCTGCATCTGAGTGTCCTGAACATAGGAGAGGATTGCACCTGCAGCACATATAGATGCATGAAGATCCTCCATTCCAAAGCCCTGGAGACTTCTGAGCTTAAATTTTTTTAAAAGTTTTGTTTTTGCCTCTTCAAGATAAAATTCATTTTTATCAATAAAGGTGATCTGCCGTCCTGCAAAAGCCTTGCAGATATTTTTATGGATAGGGTCTTTTTCAAAGTTGGAAGGCAGAAGGATTTCTTTTGGATCAACTTTTAATGCTTCATCAATTAAAGCCCTGGAGAACTTTGAGTTACTGTTTTTAACCTGGCAGGTTTTAAATGTGCCGGTTGATATATCAAGATATGCAATGGCTGAAAACTGATTGGTTTTTGAGAGGGCAAGAAGAAAATTATTGGATTTTTTATCCAGTAACTCTTCATTTAAAATCATACCGGGAGTGATTACTCTTGTGACCTGCCTTCTGACCAGGCCTTTACTTGCAGCTGCCTCTTCCATCTGTTCGCACACGGCAACCTTGCAGCCACTTTTTATAAGCTTTGCAATATAATTATCAGCAGCTTTAAAAGGTATTCCACACATGGGAACAGGGTTATCATCATTTTTATTTCTTGATGTTAACGCAATTTCAAGGATAGAGGCTGCCTTTTTAGCATCGGAGTGGAACATTTCATAGAAATCGCCCATGCGGTAAAAAAGAATGGCATCTTTATATGATTCTTTAATGGAGAGATATTGCTCCATCATGGGGGTATTCTTTTTTTTGTTCATGTGCTAATTTTATTTAAAGAAGAATCAATCTGCAGTATTGGTTTTTTCTTTTTCCTGCTCAGGGTCTTGTGCTTTCTCTTCTATATCTTTTTTTATGTAGGGATCATGCCGAAACACATCAAGCTCGGCTTTTAATCCATTGAGCTGCTCTTTAAGAGATGTAATGGCAGCATCCTTTATTTTAACCTCTTTTTTAAATTTAAAATTAACCATTAACCATTTCATGCCGGCAAGAATAAAACCTATGAAAAAACAGATTGCAAAAAAGGCAATATTTTGAAGCTCTGGTATTGTCCAGTTCCAGGACGAGATTTTAAGGTCAAATTTAAGGGCTTGTTTTGCCATAAAGAAGTCTAAATTCTGGTAAATCAAAATTCCAAGCGCTATCAGGATAATCAGCCATAAAAAATATTTAATTTTTTTCATTAATTTACTCCAATCCCAAGGTTTATAATATATACATTCTTAATTTTGAAGATCATAGATTATATTTTCTTTTTTTTCAATTAATCTTTTTCTTTTTACAATTTACTTGACACAAAGTATCTTCTCAGCCTAAAAGTTAACACACTTTTAAAATAAAAATTCTAAATATGTCTATTTTTAAACGCCTGATTTTAGGAAATCTAATTATTCTTCTTCTCGTCGCCTTTTGGGGTGGAACGGTTACCTATAAGCTTTCCAACCTTCAGAAAATAACTCAAAATATTGTTCAGGTAAACTCAGCCAGTTTGATTATTGGTGACCGTCTTATTGATTCTTTCAACTCTCTGGTGAAGTTTATTAAAAAATACTATGTATCTGTTGATATGGATTACTATCAGCAGGTTCTATATTTAAACGTTTTGATAGAAGAGGATTTTGAACAATTGCACCACCTGATTAAATCAGAGGAGCAGCAGCTGCATCTGTTTTTGGATATTAAGCTGTTGTATATGGAATTAATGATCTGTTTTGAGGAAAACATCAGCCTGATGAAAAATAGTGGATCAAGTACAAGCCTGAAAGATCCTAACCTTGAATTGGAACAAATTGTTATCAATTTAAGAGAGATAATTAATCAAAACAAGCAGCAAATCAGTGAAAATACGGATTTAACCAATCGGTTAATAAGGCAGATTTTTATTATGACCCTTATTATAACAGCTTTAACCGTGCTTTTGGGTGGATTTATTGCCCTTGCTAATACACGTGCCATAACAAAGTCGATTTCCAGTTTCAAAGAAAAAATCCAGGAGATTTCACAGGGACATTTTAAAGAGTTGCAAACCATTGATGGTCCCCGTGAAATTCGAGATCTCTCCTGCCACTTTAATGTTATGTCACAAAGACTACGTGAACTGGATGATCTAAAAGGGGATTTTATCAGTCATGTCTCCCATGAACTCAGGACTCCGGTGACAGCAATTAAAGAGGCGTCTATAATGTTGTCAAATGATCTCTATTCCGATCATCCTCAAAAACTGTATGAATTGTATGCCTTGATCCATGAGGAGTGTGACAGGCTTTTAAATTCTGTATTAAGGCTTCTTGATTACTCTAAAATGGAAGCCCGGGCAATGGACTACCAGTTTACAGGTTTAGACCTGGTTTTAATTATTCGAAAATCAATCTTAAAGCTTGCACCCATGGCATACAAAAAAAATATAGATCTTGAATTCTCTCCTCCTCCTGAACTTCCCATACTGTCAGCAGATGAAGACAGGATCAGGGAGATCCTGGATAATCTCATAGGCAATGCCTTGAAGTTTACTTCTAACCATGGCAAAATTCTTGTTAAGTGTTTACTGGATGAAAAAAACAGAAGGGTCATTGTCTCCATAACAGACAATGGATGCGGAATCAAACCTGAATATTTAAATACAATATTTGAAAAATTTCGACAGATTGACAACGGCATTGGAACCCGGATGGGAACAGGGCTCGGGCTTTCCATTTCAAAACATATTATAAAAGCACATGGAGGGGATATATGGGCAGAAAGCGATTATCCAAATGGTACCCAACTGTTTTTTACCTTACCATTTTATATGAAAAAATCAATTTGAACCTATCAGCTGTTTTTAATTTTGTTTTGGGCTGTTCACCACCCAAAACCGCACTTGGCAGTGATATGAAAAAAAAAATAGATGGTTTTGTTTCGTCCAGGCTTTGTTGTCTATCAATCAATAGAATCCAGTATATGGCAAGTAGTATTGCAGTAATAATACTCTTGTCCAGCTGTCAGGGTGCCAGGTTACAGACAATTTTAAAAAAACCACTGTATGAAGCAGATATAACACAAATTGAACAAATCCTATATTTTGTTGACCAGGAGAAGCATGAAGCCGCCCTTGCTGAAAATGAAAAGCTGGAAAGGCGCTATGATGATTCAGAAAATGTGAGCCATGACTACTCCCGGGTAATAATTAAGTCTGCCAGAATAAATGCAATTCTTCTAAAGAGAATAATTCAAGATAAAAAAAATCGCCTTAAACAGTCGCAAAATATTGAGCAGTTGAATTCAATGAATAGAGAGATGAACTCAGTTAGAAAGGATTTAACTGCACAAATTGATAAATTAGCCCATGAACTCAAAGGCATGAACATTGCTTTAAAAACCATAGAAAGTCTTAAGGCTGAAAACAGAACACTTCAGCAGCAGATAGAGGATTTCAAGAAGATTGACCTTCAAAGTGAGCAAAATATTAATTCCACGCAATAGGGATAAAAAATGGAAAAAATTCTAATTGTGGATGATGATCCTGCAATTTTAAAAGTTCTGACCATGAG
>JAOZRI010000288.1 GCA_029940235.1 Desulfobacula sp.
AATCGTCCTATGGTTTTATAGTTTTAACATATACTGAAGTCCCATTGTCAAATTGAAGAATTACTGCAGATTTAATGGGATCACCATTTTTATCAAAGCTTATATTCCCGGTTACACCCTGGAAATTTTGAGTTTTTGCAATGGCATCTCGTATTTTAATTGGATCAATTGATCCTGCCCGGTGGACAGCGTCTGCAAAGAGAAAGACACAGTCGTATGTGAGCGCATTCTCAGAGACAAATTTACTAAAATAATTTTTGTATTTTTTGACAAAACTCTGGCTCTTTATATTGGTACTGTCACTATGCCAGTGCTTTGAAAAAAAATTTCCTTCAATTATATTGCCAGTGGTTTTATACAAATCATTACTCCAACCATCCCCTCCAAGGAATATTGTTGATATCCCTACATTCCTGGCTTGTTTTATGATCAAACCTGAATCTTTTGAGCGGCCCGGCAGAAATATGATTTCCGGTTGAAGTGTTTTTATTTTTTCCATGACGGGAGTAAAGTCTGCTGTTTTGTCCAGGTAATGCTCCTTGAATAAAATTTTCCCTCCCTGATTTTGATAGTTTTGAACAAAATATTGCGCCAGCCCTTCACTGTATTTACTGTTGGCATTTATCAATACACCTGCAGTTTTTGCTTTCATATCCTGTAAGGCAAACTTTGCCATAACCTTTCCCTGAAAAGAATCAATAAAACAGATGCGAAAAATATAATCCCCGACCAGTGTAACTTCAGGGTTGGTTGAAAGTGGAGAAATCATGGGGATCTTAGCCGTTTGGAAAACTGGAGCCATGGCAATAGAATGAGAACTCCAGCTTGCACCAAATACTATAATGACTTTAGATTGAACTGCTTTTTTTGCTGCAATTTTAGAGCCAAGGGCAGTGCTTTGGTTATCAAATTCAAGTAATTCCAGTTGTTTTCCCAGCACACCGCCCTGTAGATTCAATTCTTTAATCGCAAATCTTATTCCATCCAGGGCAGGAGTGTTATATAAAGCTGTTTTTCCTGTTTTTGCAAAAATAGCAGCAACCTTGACAGTTTCAGCTGCATGGGCAGAGGATAAACTTAAAAGAACCAGTATTGCTGCAATAAAAGATGATAAAATTTTCATTTTTATTCTCCCTTTTGAGGGTATGAGTGTTCTAAAATTTACCTTAAAAAGCAGGATGGTGCAAGAAATTTCTTATAAATATCTTGCTTTTTGATATAAAAATTACCAGTCAATGGGAAAATAATCTTTTAAAAATTTGCCGCACCAGTGTTTCCCTGTCAGGATTCCGTGGAAAAAAGGATCACAAATTCTTGCTGCTCCATCCACAATATCAAGAGGCGGCTGGAAATCATGGAAATCTTGTTTACGCTTGGCAAGAATTGCAGGATCTTCATCTGTGACCCATCCTGTATCAACACTGTTCATGAAAATTCCATATTTGGCAAGATCGCTTGATGCTGTGTGGGTCAGCATATTTAAAGAGGCTTTTGCCATATTTGTATGGGGGTGGCGGCTTCCTTTTTTAAATCGCAGAAATTTTCCTTCCATGGCTGAAACATTGACGATGTGCTTTTGCCCTGTCTGATTCTCTTTCATTAACTCTGCCAGTCTGTTACACAAAACAAAGGGAGCCACGGAATTGACAAGTTGAATCTCCAGCATCTCAGATGTCTGTATCTCTCCAAGTCGCAATCTCCATGAATTGGTTTTTCTTAAGTCCACCTGCTGCAAATCAGCATCAAGTTTTTGAGCAGGAAAAACCTCTGGCACATCAAGGGAATTATCATAGGAGTAAGGAATCTGGGATAGCCTGGCTGACATGCGCAATCCCACTCCCGGGGCTGTGCCATTCCATGTTACGGGCAGGGCTTTTTCTTTGCCTATATTTTGATTTTGATCATCATTCTGACTTTGGCCAGGGTTCAGATTCAGGCCAGATTCTAATTGTGCAACACAGGTCTGGTATTGTCCAAGCAGGTTTTGAGCCTTAATCGGCAATTGTTCCACTGGCTTTATTTCATTGTCCATAAGATGGGCATAGAACCCTGGAGGACGGCGCACGGTCTGGGCTGCATTATTGATGAGAATATCGAGACGTTTATAAGTTTGTCGTATATAATCTGTAAAAAGCTCCACACTCGGGGTGTGACGCAGATCCAGCCCGAAAACTTGAAGTCTGTGACCCCAGTCATTGAAATCAGGTTCCTTTGCAAAACGTAAAGCAGAATCCTTGGGAAATCTTGTTGTTGCAATTACCTTTGCTCCGGCTTTGAGCATCATCAGTGTTGCCTGATAACCTATTTTCAGGCGTGAACCTGTTATTAAAACCACCTGGCCTTTTAAAGAAGCTGTCTGGAAACGTTTTTCATAATTGAACCGGGCACATTCCGGGCACATGGTATCGTAAAAGTGGTGGAGCTGTGTAAATTCAGCCTTGCATACATAACAATTTCGCGGTGTTTCCAAATATGATGTGTTGTCTGGTTTACAAGATTTTGAACTATTTAATGTAATCTGCTGCGGTGCTGTAAAAACCTCTGTTTCCCGTGCTTTGCGAATTCCTGTGGCAGCTCTTATTCTGCGTTCTTTTTTTACAATGGCTTTGCGTTTTTGCTCTCTTTTATCTTTGTTGCGTTTTTTTATCTCTGCTTTATCGGGGCGGGATATTTTACCTGCCGCAGTAATCAGGGCAATACGTTCTGATTCCGGCAAATATACCAGAAGTTCAGAATTGTTTACAATTTCTTCAAGAACAGGAATGCACTGGTGTATCTCTGCAAGAATTTCCTGGTGATTATTATCAGTTTTCATGGTGTTTGTTACGAAAGTAAAACTCCTTCTATAAATTGATCAAGATCTCCGTTGAGCACCCTGTCCACATCACCTATTTCTATATTGGTTCGATGATCTTTAACCATTTGATAGGGGTGTAAAACATATGATCTTATCTGGGAGCCCCAGGCAATATCATCTTTACCATCATGGAGGTTCTGCATCTTTTGATCCTGTTTTTCCTTTTCAATCTGGTAAAGTCTTGATTTTAATACTTTAAGGGCTATGTCTTTATTGCGGTGCTGGGAAGATTCCTGCTGGCTTTGTGCCACTACTCCTGTGGGAACATGGGTTATCCTGACAGCGGAACTGGTTTTGTTAACATGCTGTCCACCAGCTCCGCTTGCCCTGTAAACATCAATTCTCAGGTCTGATTCATCAATATCAATTTTAATTTCATCTTTAATTTCAGGATAGACAAATACAGATGCAAAGGATGTGTGGCGTTTGCCGCTTGCATTATAGGGAGATATCCTTACAAGGCGGTGAACCCCTGACTCAACTTTCATAAACCCATAGCAGTTTTCCCCTGAAACACTAAGGGTTGCACCTTTAATTCCAGCTTCATCACCAGGCTGATAATCAATAATTTTTAATTTATAGCCTTTTTTATCTATCCACCTTGTGTACATGCGAAAAAGCATTTCTGCCCAGTCCTGGGAATCTGTGCCTCCTGCTCCCGCATTAATGGAGACAAGGGCATCTCGTGTATCGTCTTCTCCATCAAGGGTAATCTGGATTGAAAATTTTTTTATCTTTTTATCAAGTTGGGATAAGA
>JAOZRI010000289.1 GCA_029940235.1 Desulfobacula sp.
TATGCCGAGGCCATATCAGCCTTAACCGGTTGGACAATAACAGAGGATGACCTACAGACTGTGGCGGAAAGAGCATGGAATCTGACCCGTTTATTTAATGCAAGAGAAGGATTTACAAGGAAGGATGACACTCTGCCGGAAAGGCTTTTTACACAAGGTTCGACAAAAGGCCCAAGCAAGGGCGAAGTGATTGACAAACCATCCTTTGAGAAAATGCTTGATGAATATTATGAAATAGTGGGGTGGGACAAGGCTACAGGAATACCCGGAGAGACAAAGCTTAAAGAGTTAGAAATAGAAAAATAGTAAATTAATTATATTTAAAGGAAATTTAAAAAAATGAAATCAATGAAGTTAAAGACCTTAATCATCATTTCTATGTTAACCTTATTTTTTGCAGCCTGTACAAAGCCTGCTGTTGAACCCGTGGCACCACTTGACTTAAAAGGTAGTGTAACGGTTAAAAAAAAAGATGGGGTGAAAATTCATACCTATCTGAGCAATTCATTACAAGCCACTCATATTATTGAGACTGAGAAGAGCCTTGTGTTGGTTGATGCACAATTTTTAGTTCCATTTGCCAAAGAATTTAGAGCGTATGCTGACAGTTTGGGCAAACCGATTGAACGGGTGATTATATCCCACGGCCATCCTGATCATTTCTTTGGTTTGGGCGCAGCTTTTAAAGATATGGAAAAGAAAGTGTATGCACTTAAAGGTACACAGCAATTCATCAAAAAAGTAGGACCGGTGATGCTAAAGAATTTAGGAAAAAAACTTGGAAAAGCAGTACCTGAGGAACTTATTGTTCCAACACATGTCATTGAAATTGGAGCAGCGACGATTGATGGTGTAAATTATGAATTTGAACGTTTTCTTAATGGAGAGGCTCAAGAACAGCTGTTGATTAAACTGCCGGATCTGGGCATCCTAATTGTTCAAGATTTAGCTTTCAATGGCCTTCATCTGTTCATGGGCAACAATACCTTTGATGATTGGATTGTGATACTCGAATCCCTGCAAAAAATTAAGAATTATGACACGGTATTGGTGGGGCATGGTAAACCGGGAGACACCAGTATTTTTGCCACTAATATAGCATATCTGAAGGACGTAAAAAGAATACTTGCCACAGCTGATAATGCAAATGCTTTCAAAACACAGCTTTTGAAAAAATATCCAGGGCTTGGAGGGAAACGAATGATTGATATATCTACTCCCCGTCTGTTTAAAAATCAGTAAAAGTATTAGAGTAAAATTACATATTAAAGTTTAAAGTTCTATAAATAAGGAGTTTTTATGCTTGTAGATCAAAAATATTGGAATCCCGTTCTGGAGACACTTCCCCGCGAAGAAATCCGGAAACTTCAACTGAAGAAATTTAAAGCTATATTTCAGTGGGCTTATGATCACTCTAAATTTCACAGGTCACTTTACGATACTGCCGGTATCACACCGAATGACATACGCAGCTTTGCTGATATCCGGCGCGTACCAAAGGTTGAAAAATCGATGATGAGAGATGTGCAAAGAAAAGACCCTTTTCCATACGGTGATGCCCTGTGTGTTCCCCTTGAAGAGGTGAGCGAATTTCGCCAGACAAGCGGCACCACTGGTCAACCCATCTATCAGGCTGATACTTGGCAGGACTGGGAATGGTGGTCAGAGTGCTGGGCCTATATCCTGTGGGCACAAGGGTACAGGCCGGCGGACCGTGTATTTATTCCTTTTGGATATAATATTTTTGTGGCGTTCTGGGCTGGGCATTACGCAGCTGAAAAAATCGGATGTGAGGTAGTGCCCGGTGGCGTTCTTGATACAAAGGCCCGTATCCTTAAAATTCAGGAATTAAAGGCCACTGCAATGATGGCGACTCCTACATATGTCCTTGGGATGGCAGATACGGCAAAAAACAAAATGAACATCAACCCTGCAGATCTGAGTATTAATAAAATCACCTGTGCAGGTGAGCCCGGTGCCAGTATTCCAAGTACCAAAAAACGGATGCAGAATGCCTGGGGAGCTAAGGTGTTTGATCATGCCGGGGCAACAGAGATCGGGGCCTGGTCTTTTGAGTGCCAGGACCAGCCCGGCGGTATGCATGTCAATGAAGCCTTTTTCCTGGTGGAAATTGAAGATGTTGAAACCGGAGAAATCATTGAGGAGCCCGGGCGCAGGGGTAAAATGATCATCACTGCCCTGGACCGCATGGCCCAGCCATGTGTCCGTTTTGATGCCAAGGATATCATTGAATGGGATTCTGTACCCTGTTCTTGCGGCAGAACGTTCAGGTTGATAAAGGGTGGCGTGATTGGCCGTGCCGATGACATCACCAAAGTAAAGGGTGTTCTTTTAGCCCCTTCTGCCATTGAAGAAGTTGTCAGGAGTATTGACGAACTGTGTGATGAATACGAGGTAGTTGTAGATAAACTGGGTGATATAGATCGGATTAAGCTCAAAGTTGAATTGCTGCCGGGCCTTGAGGACCGTGTTAAAGAAATTGAAAGCAGACTCCAGGATCAACTTCGTTTGAAAACCAATCTGGGTTATCGGATTGATTTTTATGATTATGGTAAACTGCCTCGACACGAGGTCAAGGCTCGGCGGTTTAAAGACTTGAGGAAAAGCCATTAAAAAGGAAAATAGACAATGACAGCACACAAGATAGATTTAAAGGAGTTAGAGCGAAAAGTCCAATTAATGAGAAAGACTGCAGAAGAATTGAAAGAGATGGCCGATAGTTTTCCTGCCCTTGACCGGAATCTTTCCCGGATGCTGGCTACAATTAAAATGCTGGAGTTGAATATTGGCATTTAAGACTACAGTTGATAACTATTTCAAGGGTAATCGAAGGAGTATTAAAAAAGAATGACCAAGAAGTTAATTGAATCACCGGGTTCAACGCCCTGCACTTTTCTTGACTTTCCTCTGGTAACGAATTTACATAACTTTAAAGCAGACATTGCCATTCTGGGCATTCCTTATGGGATGCATTATGAGCCATCGGCCATGGCGAATGACCAGAGCAGAGCACCGGATGCCATCCGTCAGGCGGCTAGCTTATCCGAAATCGCATATACAAAAAATCATTTCGATTGGGATTTAGGTGGGCCTTTGCTCGATGGGCGCGATATCAAAATAATAGATTGTGGCAATGTCACTGCGGATATAGCTGATCACAAAGAACACTATCGGCGTGCTGAAGAAGCAGCCAGAAAAATCTTTGGCATGAACACTACCCTGATCACTTTAGGCGGCGATCATGGTATCTCGATTCCAGTGATGCGCGCACTTGAAGTTCATAAAACTCCAATAACGCTTGTTCATGTAGATGCCCATTTGGACTGGCGTCATGAAGTAAACGGTGAAACAGAGGGTTACTCAAGCCCAATAAGACGTGCTTCTAAAATGCCGTGGATCAACGAAATAGTACAGATCGGCATGCGAGGTATCGGTAGTGCTCGTGCTGGCGAAGTGGAAGATGCTTTGGCCTATGGTTCCAATATTATCAGTGCGTATGATATGCACGATCTTGGTATAGACGCTGTGCTGGACCGCATACCCGGCAGCGGTCCTTATTATCTAACTATTGATGCAGACGGTT
>JAOZRI010000290.1 GCA_029940235.1 Desulfobacula sp.
TCGAAAGCGCACAACATGCTGATGAAATAAAAGGAACGACTTCAAAGAATAATGCAAAAAGATTAACTACCCCCATAAAAAATATTACACACCATATATTAAAAAATAAAAATTTTTGTCTGGAAATTGGAATAAAACTGCTCATAGATTGCGATGCCTTAGCTGTCAGTTTTCGAAGCGCACTTATTGGCATTGAGCATGGTAAATATCTTCTTTTAAAAGCACCAGTGCAATTGGATAGAATCGAGCATAATACTTTTAAAGCCGAAGATTTGATCATAAAATCCCTTTATAAAGGTACCATTTATGCTTTTCGCTCAAAATTAATCAGCATTATCTCTAAACCATCAAATTTAATGTTTATTGAATATCCACAACAGATAGAACATCATGAGCTTCGTTCGCACAAACGGTTTAAATGTAATATTGTTGCCCAGACTAAGATCAACCAAAAAGAGAGAGGCGGTGTCATTGAAAATATCAGCATTGGTGGATGTCTATGTACCATTGAAACATTTTTAACTGAAAAGAATCTTCTGCAGCCCTTAAAAAACGATGCCATACCATTTAGATGCCATTTCCCTGGTTCAAAAGGAAAAATTAGTTTCCAGGGAGAAATTAGAAATGCACAAAAAAAATCCAATGAACTTGTAGTTGGTATTAAATTTATCTATCCTGAAAGCACAAATAGAGTTCAAAACATAATCAATGATTATATTCAGCTAATCGAGAGTTCAGGAAAAAATGTATAAACAGATCAATTCAAGCTTAAATCATTTACACAAATTAATGACCAAGGTATAATACATACTCTTATTTTCAAATTTTAGGAGCATTATTGATGAAAGGTTTTAAATTCAGTGGTATTCATGCCGGGATAAAAAAAAATAATCAAAAAGATCTTGGACTTATCTATTGTGACAAACCAGCTGTTGCAGCAGCTTTGTTTACACGCAACAAAGTGATTGCAGCACCTGTTATCCTATGCAAAGAGAAAATTAAATCTGGTCTATGCCAGGCTGTGCTTGTAAACAGTGGCAATGCTAACTGTTTTACAGGTCAAAAAGGCATTGAAGATGCCAAAATTTGTTCAAAACTTACTGCCAATACTCTTGGTATTGCAGAAGAACTTGTTTTTGTCTCTTCAACAGGTGTGATTGGTGCGCCTCTTCCCATGGATAAATTTGAAACAGGTATTCCTGATGTTGCAGCAGCTCTTAATGAAAACAGAACAGATGATTTTGCAAATGCCATTCTTACCACAGATACCCATAATAAAATTGTACAAAAAACCGCTAAGATTCATGGTAAAGAGTTCTCAATTATGGGAATTGCCAAGGGATCAGGCATGATTAGACCTGATATGGCCACCATGCTGGCCTATGTTGTCACTGATGTGGATATTAATGCAAAAGAGCTGAAAACAGCATTGCTGGCAGCCAATGAAAAATCGTTTAACAGAATTACTATTGATGGCGACACCAGTACCAATGATACTCTTCTTGCCCTGGCAAATGCTGCATCCCAGGTCAAAATTAATGATCTTGAATCTAAAAAACTATTTCAGTCGTTATTGGATCAAGTGTGTTTTGAACTTGCCTCAATGGTAGTCAAAGACGGGGAGGGCGCCACTAAACTTGTGAAGATTATTGTTAAGGGAGCCAGTACAAAAGAAGACGCCTTTAAAACGTGTGAGACCATTGCCCACTCCAATCTTGTAAAGACTGCCATTTATGGAGAAGACCCTAACTGGGGAAGGATTACAGCTGCAGCAGGCCGCAGCGGTGCTGATGTGGATCCTGAAAAAATCGATCTTTTCTTTGATGATCAAGCACTTGTTTTAAAAGGCCTTTGGCAGGGAGGCGATGCTGAAAAAAAAACAGCTTTGATTATGAAAAAAGATGAAATAGAGATAACCCTTGATTTAAATCTTGGAGAGGAAACTGATTTTTTTCTATTTTGTGACTTTAGTGAAAATTATGTGAAAATTAATGCAGAATATAGATCATAACCGAAAAGGCACACACAACCTTAAGGTTATACATAAAACAATGCGACTTCAAAAATATCTGGCACATGCAGGAGTTTGTTCAAGAAGAAAAGCTGAAGATCATATTTTACACGGCAGGGTCAAAATAAATGATTTAGTTGTTACTGAGCTTGGCACAAAAGTTGATCCTGATAAAGACCTGGTTTTTTTTAATAATAAAAAAATCTTATTTAAAAAAGAGACTTTAAAAATTTATATTGCCATTAATAAACCGCCTGGGTTTGTTACATCCTGTTCACAACTCAAAACAAAAATCATTCTTGATCTAATTGATATTACTGAAAGAATTTACCCCGTTGGAAGATTGGATAAAGATTCCCAGGGACTGGTTTTGCTGACCAATGACGGGAACCTGCACAATAAATTATCCCATCCCTCTTATAATCATGAAAAAGAGTATATTGTAACAACCGCACATCCTATATCTCAAACTGCACTAAAAAACATGGCCCAGGGAATGATAATAGACAAAGATAGAGTTAAAACCAGGAAAGCCACTGTGACAAAGCTTTCAAAAAACAGATTCAATATTATTCTAAAGCAGGGCAAAAACAGACAGATAAGAAAAATGGTTGGTAAAACAGGCAACAAGGTTAATGCTTTAAAAAGAGTCAGGATGGCCAATATCACCCTTGGAAATTTAAAAGAGGGCAAATGGCGCTATTTAAGTCAAACTGAAATTAAACAATTAACTGGATAGGCTTGTTTATTCATTTCTGTTTCCCTTTATTATCGAATTTATTCATGCATTAAGTGAGACAATCCCAATTGTTTTTCTGATTTTTTCAAGAAAAGGAACTGAAAACTGCCTTGCTTTTATTGCTCCTTTTTCAAGTATCTGCTCAATATCCCCAGGATTTTTTATTAATTCATTATATTTTTCTCGCGGATCTTTGAGTATTTCATCTATATATTCAAAAAGTTCCTGCTTCATGGTTCCCCATGCAATACCCTGGCGATAACGTTTTTCCATGTTTTCTGTCTGGGAAGAGCTTGCAAATGCCCTGTAGATTGAAAAGAGTGTACAACTCTCTGGATCTTTTGGTTCATCCGGCCCAAGAGAATTGGTTTTTATTTTCATGATAAGTTTTCTTAGACGTTTTTGAGTATCAAACAGAGGGATAAAATTATTATAGCTTTTACTCATTTTACGTCCGTCAAGGCCGGACAGTGTTGCAGCATTCTCATCAATAACAACCTGGGGCAAAATAAACAACTTTTTATAGATATGGTTAAATCGACCAGCAATATCCCTTGTCATTTCAAGATGCTGGATCTGATCCTTGCCAACAGGTACTTTTCTGGCATTAAACATTAAAATATCTGCTGCCATGAGAATTGGATAGGAAAAAAGCCCCATGGTAATACCCTTGTCAGAATCATTCTGTTTAGTCTCTTCATTTTGTGCAACTACAGCTTTATAGGCATGGGCTCGGTTCATTAAACCCTTGGCAGCAAGGCAGGTTAAGATCCAGGTCAATTCAGGAATTTCAGGGATATCAGACTGACGGTAGAATACGCAATTGTCATAATCCAGGCCAAGGGCAATCC